>JBBRNY010000112.1:0-7788 GCA_038229915.1 Kapaibacterium sp. (SeqCode)
AACCACAGATTATCCTGTTCTGGTGATAGATCCTCGAATGGAAGGATGATCAGCGCCTTACGAGTATCCTGCTGCGCAATACGCGCTACTCCGTACTTATGCGAATGGAGAATCTTGTCGAAGTTCGCAAACTCCACCCGCTGCAATCCGGCCAGTGGATACTCGAACGAGGAAGGAAGTATAACGCGCTCGAGATCGACAGGCAGAATGCGCTTCCCCTTTTCCGAAGCAAGCGAGAGCTCCTTCAATACATTTGTTGAATGAACGGAGGCGTGAGAGAGCAGTAGAAGAAACGTTGAGCACAACCCTATTCCTTCAACGATCTCCGTCGCCCATTGCTCCGCACCAACAATTCCACTCTGATCGATCCAAACGGAAAGTCCAGCAGAAGTGAGCAACTCCGTCAGAAGCTGCGCTTGCTCGGAATCTTTACGGGAATAGGAAATGAAAATATCAGACATGTGGTAGTCGTTAGTTTTTAGTCGTTAGTCTTTAGTGTTAGTGCTTCGAGTTCTTTCATTAGCTCTTCAAACTCCGGCGTTCCCCGTAGCGGATCGAGATCAGGATCGGTGCGAAAATGTTCTACATTCGTGAGTCCTGCGCCGATAGACCGACGAAGCATCGTCAGCGCATTCGTCTTATCGCCAAGACTCGCATAGAGACAGGCAATATTGTAGCAGGATGTTCCGTCTAAGTTTTGTTTTTTCAAGAGCGGCTCAAGCGCGAGCAAAGCATTATCTGGTTGATTTGCCAATAGGAGCAGACTTGCATACCATACTCTTGTACTCTCATCGTCGGGAATAAGACTCAGCCTCCGTTGATAATGTGAAAGCGCTGCCGAACTCCATTTTACAACGCGCTCGTGATCGTGAGTCTGCTCAGCAACAACGACGAGATTCCAGTACGCTGAGAGAAAGTCTGGCTTTAGCTCGATGGATTTTTCATAGTGAGGAATCGCTTTCGCAGGCTGATCGGTCTGTGAATAAAAAAACCCGAGAGCCGAATGACTAATCTCATTCTCCGGTGCCCTTCGAACAAATTCCAGTGCGGCTTCTTCTGCCTCGGCAAGCCTACCCTGATGACGATACGAGTTGGAGAGTGAATCATAAGCACTCCAAAGATCGGGCTTTATCCCGAGCGCTTGCTTTGCAAGCGATTCAGCTTCTTCGAGGTGCTTCCGATCGTGGTCATAGAGGCGGTATAATTCTGCAAGCACGATCGCTTTGAACCGGAGTGCATCGGCATACTTTGGGTCGAGCGTTAGAGCGTGGGTTGCAAGTTCAATGGCGTTTCGGATACTATCGCGGGTCTGCCTATTAAAATACTCGACCGCATTGAGAAACAGTTCATACGCTTGAATATTCTCGGTGCCGCGCTCGGCAAGTTTTTTCTTCTCATCAGAAGTGAGATGAAGCTCCAACCCTTTCACGACTTCATTTGCAATTTCTTCTTGTATATCAAAGATGTTATCCATCACCCCTTTGAGCGAATGCTGCCAGAGATAATCGCCGGTGTCTATATCGAGTAACTGCGCCGTGATCTTGATCTGATCGCCAAATTTCCGGACCGAGCCTTGCACGAAATACCGGATCTGCATCGTCGAGGCATATTGAGTCAGCTGGCCTTTATAATTTTTAAACTCTTTGGTACCTTGTGCATCCATCAATCGCAATGCTTTTACATTCGATAGCGCGCTGATCATTTCGCTGACGATACCATCGGCAAACCATGCGTTGTCGCCGGTCGGAGATAGATCTTCAAACGGCAGTATCATCAAACTCTTTCTTCCGTCTGACTCTTTCACGAGTTTTAATTCAGGAGCTTTCGTTGCTTCAATGCCAAGCTTGCCGAGGGCGCGGATGATCGCATCGATGTTCGACATCGGTGCACGATGAATGCCCGCTAATTGATATTCAAGTTCGCGAGGAAGAGTGATCGGTTCAAGATCAAGAGGCAATATCTTTTTTCGTTTCTCTGATGCAAGAGAGACTTCCTTAATGACGTTATGTGATTCGATAGAGTTTGGAGAAAGCAACACGATGAATGCGTTGCAATTATTTATTGCATCAACGATCTCCGCAGACCAACTCGTAGCCACATCAATTCCCGACTTATCGATCCAAACCGATAACCCCGCCGAAGCGAGAAGCTCGGTGAGCTGCTCGGCTTGAGCGCGGTCTTTGGATGAGTATGAGATGAAGATGTCAGACATTGGTTTTTTCTGCGTTTTGCTCTGTTTCGAGTTTCTCTACCAACAGCTTCACCTCCTCATATTCCAGTGTACCAATGAGTGAGGCGATGCCTTCGTATTCTTCGACAAGAAAATCTTTCATCACTCCGAGATTCTTAAATCCTGCTTCGATCGCCTTGCGAAATGTTGCAAGCGCTTCTTGCTTCTGGTCGAGCATCCCAAACAGGCAGGCGGTGTTATAGAGAGTGGCACCATCACGAGCGCTTTTCAAAATCCTCGCCTCGCGAAGAGGTTCATCTGTATGGCCACTGAAATGGAGTAGGATAGCATATTGCATCCGACTCGTTTCATCATCGGGATGCAATTTCAAATGACGCTCTTCTATTGGCAGAGCTGCTGTAGCCCAGTGCATTCGTTTCTGAGTTTCGTTGGTAGCGTCGTACGATACGGTAAGATTGAACAGGGCTGCCCTACGATCAGACTCCAGTCGGACGGCTTCCTCATAGGGTGCGATGGCTTTGGAATGCTGGCCTACATTGGAATAGAGAAACCCAAGGGAGAAATGGCTTAAAGAGTCTTCAGGAGCTTTGCGAATGTATTCTTTTGCCGTTTCTTCTGCTTTTGAAAGTTCGCCTTGATACATATACACCTGCGAAAGTGGTTGATAGACCACAAGGAAATCAGGTTTTAGCCTCAGAGCCTCGCGACAAAGCGATTCCGCCTCCTCCAACAGTTGTGGATTCCGCTCATAAGTACGATAAAGCGCAGTAAGTGCGTTCGCTTTGTATGAATAGGCATTCACATAGTCGGGATCGAGCCGGATGCTTTCGCTAAATAGCCCTATGGCAAGCTGAAAGCCCTCCTTTGTTTGACGCGCGAAATACTCGACAGCTTTAAGATAGAGTTCATAGACTTCTGTATTTTCGGTACCGCGCTCGACGAGTTTCTTCTTTTGATCAGAGGTGAGATAAATCTTCAAGCCTTCGACGACTTTAGCTGCAACCTGCTCTTGAATGTCGAATATGTCTTCCATCGTCCCTTTGAGCGTATCCTGCCAAAGATGGTCACCTGATTCGATATCCAGTAAACGAGTATTGATCTTAATGTTATCACCAAACTTTCGTACGTCGCCCTGCACGAAATATCGAATGCCCATCTCTTTTGCATAGACCGTAAGGTGACCTTTGTAAGACTTGAATTCCTTTGTTGTCTGTGCGTCCATCACTCGAAGTGCTTTTACAGTAGAAAGCGACTGAATGAGTTCGCCGACAATGCCATTGGTGAACCACTCATTATCAGCAGTGGGCGAAAAGTCCTCGAATGGTAATATCATCAAGCTCTTCTTGCCAACGGTCTCTTTGACGAGTTGCAACGATGGAGCTTGCGTTGCTTCGATGCCAAGTTTGCCGAGTGCGCGGATGACAGCATCAATGTTTGACATCGAAGTGCGCTGTAACCCTGCGAGGTGATAACGAAGCTCAGAAGGTAGCTCCACCGGTTCGATGTCAAGCGGAAGTATTTTCTTTTTCTGCTCGGCTGCGAGCGATACTTCCTTGACAATGTTCACCGAGGCTATTGAATGAGGCGAGAGCATCACAATGAATGCTTTACACAGATCAATAGCATCAACTATTTCCTTCGACCAACTCGTCGCGGCTTCAATACCGGATTGATCAATCCAAACCGATAAGCCCGCAGAAACCAGCAGCTCAGTAAGTTGCTTCGCCTTCTCGCGGTCGTGAGATGAGTATGAGATAAAGATATCAGACATGAGATTTTAATATTACGATATATCGGATGAGCGATTGCTTATTTCACGATCAATTTCTTAGTAGTCATTTTTTTGTCGGTTTCGAGGCGGCAGAAATACGTCCCCGATGTAAGATCATTTATGTTCACGGTGATGCTATGCAACCCTTGGGTAAATAATTTGCTGTCGATCAATGAAATAATTTTATTACCAAGTATATCATAGATCGAAAGAGACACCACTGATGGGTCTTCAAGAGAAAAGCGAATTGTTGATTCGGAAATCGTGGGGTTGGGATACACGACACATTCAAGTTCAGGTGCGATCGTGCCAATCACCGCAAGTGGGTCGAGACTGAAGCTCCAAGGAAGTGAGTATTGACTAATATCACCGCCGTTGCTTGCAAGTACGCGCCAATAGAATTTACTTGCACCGCCGAGTTTGGTGAATGCCATCGACGTATCGGCTTGCGAGAGTGTACTATCGAAAAGAATAGTAGTAAAGCTTGTGTCAGTTGCGATCTGAAGACGGTACATCATCGCGTCGGAAATTTTATTCCATCGAAGTTTTGCTGTTACCCTATCAACATTAATTGCTCCGTCGAGCGGCAACACCAGCTTGGGCGTCATCGTTAGGCTATCATTATTTCCGGAAGGTGTAATGAACATCGAGATCTTGACAAGCGGATCGTCGCTTGCATCGCGTTTTGATTTGACGATGGCATCAGCAACCGACATTCCACTGATCACACGTCCATATACCGTGTATTGCCTATCAAGATACGTTGGGTTTGCGATGCAAATAAAGAACTGACTGGTTGCGCTGTTTGGGTCGGATGTTCTTGCCGCTGATAGTATTCCTCGACGATGAGAAACCGCGTTAAACTCCGCATTGACTGTTGCTTGGGTTGAATCGCCAGTACCCCATGTATCCTTCGATCCGCTGCGAGTGTTGGGGTCACCACCTTGTATCATAAATCCGGGAATCACACGATGGAAAGCGGTCGAATCGAAGAAATGAATTGACACGAGGCTATCCCAATTATGCACATGATTCGGCGCGATCGCCGGGAACATCTCGACAATAATTTTGCCCATCACGGTATCAGCACGCCGCACTTCGATCTGATATAAGGGTTTGCCATGAAATACTTTTTGTGCTTGTGCCGCAGGAAATGCAATAAGTATTACCGCAAGAATAAGGAATCCATTAATAATATTTTTCATTGCCGATAGTGTCATTGTAACGTATTGTGAGTATGAATGAATATCCCAGTGATGGACCCACAAAAATACGGATTATCTACCTATATCGAATGGGAAAACGAAAGATACTTGTATCTATAAGAGAATTCAGGGCTGTAGGCTTACATAATTTCTACTTTTTATCCTAATTTTTCAGCATTTGTGGCTTTTTGTGGGGGTTTTGATTTCGTATATTTGCACTGCCACCTATAGACATGAATTTAGTTTTGTTTTCACGGGATACAATTATGCTACAAAAATCAATAGTTTTGCTATGTGCTGTTCTCTTATCGACCTCAGTTTTTGCCCAAAGCAAGAAGAATGTTTCGTTTCGTACTCGTTCGACAATAAAAATTAGTCAGCCTCTATCAATGGGACCAAGTAGCCCAACTACGAGCATTCCCACTTTTTCAACGACAAAAAATCATATCGATTTTGTGCCGCTCGATTTTGGTCAGGTGTTTCCGGGAATGTCTGCCGAGAAAGTATTTACATTCAAAGGCGCAACAATCGGGCGTGAAGTTGGTTTGAATGTACCTCGTGGAGCGATGATCGAAGGCGCGCAGTTTAGCGCATGGGTCTCAGCTCCTGATCAGATCACCGTCCGCTACACCAATAATAGTAGCACAACAAGCAATCCGGGTGGGGATCAGACTTATAGGGTGCGATTAAAGTAAGACCATAATTAGACCGTGATTAATGGGATTAAGGAGATTACCCTTGATTTTTAAATGCGGGTTGATCGGATTTTAAAATTTTATTGATTTTTTTGATGCCTTTCAGTCAATTGCCGGATAGTGAGATTACTCATCGTATCATAGGTTGTGCTATGAAAGTGCATACTGCTCTTCGATCTGGTTTTCCGGAAGTTATTTATCAGCGTGCTCTAGAGATCGAGTTGAAGAAGCTGCAAATTGATTTTCGTCGAGAGTTTGATATGAATATTTATTATGACAATCATATTATTGGTACGCGAAAAGTTGATTTTTTGGCTGAAGAAAGAATTTGTGTCGAGCTAAAAGCCACCTCTATTTTAGAAGACATTCATCTCGCCCAAGCATTAAATTATCTCGAAGTCTTAAATCTCTCGACAGGACTACTAATAAACTTCGGCGCCAAAAGCTTACAATTTCACAGACTCTACAACAAAAAATATCGCCCAAATTCTAATTAATAATCAAAAATAATCTTCGTCTCAAATAAAAAATGCAAGCAACACTTTTTTTTAAAACCGAGAATACGTTGAGCGGGCATGCCAGCGGCATGCCCCTACAAAAAGCATTTAAAAATCAAGGGTAATCTCCTTAATCCCATTAATCACGGTCGTCTTTCATCTCCCTACTCATCAGTTCAACAGTCGCTTCGCGGAAATCTTTTTGTTCGAATAATATTTTGTATGTCGCTTCGATGATCGGCATTTCGATCCCGTGCCGTTTGGCGAGCGCGTAGCCCGACTCTGTCGTCGAGACACCTTCGGCAACCATACTCATTGATCCTAATATTTCGTCAAGTGTTTTGCCTTGGCCTATTGCAATACCAACTCTGCGGTTGCGCGAATGTTTTGAGAGGCACGTTACTACGAGATCGCCCAAGCCTGCAACACCGGCAAACGTTTGTTCGTCGGCGCCGAGCGCGAGACCTAATCTTCGTATTTCGGCAAGACCGCGTGTCAGAAGTGCCGCGACGGTATTATCGCCAAAGCCTTCACCATCAAGAATCCCGGCGCAGATAGCAATGACATTCTTGAGTGCACCGGCAAGCTCGGTACCGATGAGATCGCGCGAAGAATAAATACGAAAATTTGGAAGAATAAAAGCTTGTTGCACTTCGCGTGCAGCATTAAAATCTCTTGATGCGGCGATCACAACCGTGGGGATTCCGCGAGCAACTTCTTCGGCATGGCTGGGTCCGCTGAGAGCCACGAGTCGATTCGGTGTAGCGCCGAGTGTTTCGGCAAGCACTTCGGTCATACGTTTGAGCGTGTGACGCTCGATGCCTTTTGAGGCACTAACGAGAATTGAATGGGGATGTATATATTGTTTGAGACGCAGTGATATTTCGCGAACAGATTGAGACGGGACCGCGAACAAATAGAGTTCGTTGTCTTTGAGATCGCTGTCGTTGGAAGTGATATTAATATCCGGTGGGATCGCGATGCCAGGAAGATAGACGGCGTTCTCGCGGTGCGTGCTGAGATCGATAGCTCGTTCAGATGAACGAGTCCAAAGTGTTACACTATGCCCGCGCTCGGCGGCAATGAGCGCCAATGCCGTACCCCAACCCCCTGCTCCGATGATTGCAATATTCATAGGGGTTGGTAACACGAAAATTCATCGGAGCGTGACAGATAATTCATGTGACTGTCTTTTTTTAAATGATAATAGTAAATGATCCTCTCTAAATAGTAAATAGTATTACGGATACTATAATGAATCATCAATGACACCATTGATCGTTGAGATCTTGACATTGGTGTGCCCTTGACGTTGCAAGTCGAGCATCGCATTTTTTGCTTCAGCAATATCATAATGATAACTTACAAATTTATCATTAAACATGACTGCGTATGCTTTCCCCATCGCAAATGCGTGCATAAGATCGGG
>JBBRNY010000113.1:0-7721 GCA_038229915.1 Kapaibacterium sp. (SeqCode)
GAAACTCCGCATGATTATCTTTATTTTGACGATCAATCAAACCCGCATTCAAGCCGTGACCATCTCGCAGAACAAATGCCGCCGATCAGCGCTTGGGGTACAAATTTTATTACGACAAACTTTAAGCCGAGAACACTCGGCGATGTAATGAGAGTACTTGTGTCTGAGAACGGTACAACCGTCAAAATTAATGGGCAAGCTTGGTGCGTACTGAATCGCGGCCAATTTAGAGATACGCTTATTAGTTTCAGCGATACGGCGACGAATAATATTTTTGCAGTAGAGACATCAAGGCCCTCACTTGTTGGAATGTTTGCCCATTCGACAAATTCCGGCAGTGGTCTTGGCGATCCGTTCTTTGCGATCGTCCCTCCAGTTAATCAAACGTATAATGATTTTACCTATTTCATCAGTCCATTCGCCGTCTATAATCAAAATAATTATGTTACCATAGTAACCGAGGCTTCGGGTGCGGGTAAGATCAGCCTTAACGGTGTCGTGCAACCATCGGCTTCATACCAACCAGCATTCGGACCGATAGGTGGAAAAAATTATATGGTTGGCACATTCCAACAGCCGGTCTCAGGGATCAATCGCGCAAAGTCACCCAATAGTAATGAAAATGGGTTCACGATCTTAGCGTATGGTTTCGGAGTCGTTGATTCTTACGGTTACACTGCAGGGTCATTGTTGAAGCCAAGTGGCCCGATTATGAATATGAATAATTCTGCTTCATCTCCTGCGCCGGGAGGTAACCCATCGCTTCCATTCTTTATACTGCGCAATATTATGGATGCGCCGGTGTATATTGATAGCGTGCGCATTCGTTACAACTCGAACCCAGAGCATATTTATGTCGAAGCAAAGAATATGCCGATGACCTATTTGCCGACTATCGGAATGGGCGAAGAATTACCGTTGACGCTTATTCCGCGCTCGACACCAACACAGCCGATCAGCGGCATCGCAACAGTCTATACTCATACGGGGCTTTGGACCGATCTCGTGCCGTATGAAATGCCTTTTACTATTCAAGCTGGCTCAACCTCTTCGGTTACGCCGATCAAAGAGCATTCAGCACAAGCTGAACTCTATCCAAACCCTGTTCACAGTGATGCTACGTTGTCGTTTACGATCGGAGCAGCCTCGCACGTGACGATCGAAGTGTATGATGCTCTGGGAAGATTAGCCACCACAACAACAGACGAAATGATGAGCGAAGGCTCGCATAGTGTTCGTCTCAGTGGAAGCAAACTTCCGAACGGTACGTATTTCTATCGTATCAGTGTGCCAGGACTCGGCATTGCTGAACGCGGCGAATTTATCGTCGTGCATTAACTCTACATTCTTTGACCACTCTGTTCGACCTCGGACAGAGTGGTCTGTTTTTATTTTTGTGTGAATGATGACGCCAATAAATGGTGAAGCCCTTTCGCATAGTTGATCGGGCAAGTATTTCACGTGTTGTGTACGCTGCTGTTGTAGCGGGGCTACTGTTTGGCTTCTTTGGTAGTTCAGCACTTCGTTCGCAGACAAAGCATTCACCTGAAGGCTACGGCAATAATGTCCGCTCAGCGACCCCACCACCGCTATCAGCGCGAACTCCTTCCCAAGTCAAATTCATTTCTCCGTCGGCTTCAGCCGCAATGCCGCAGGGCTTGCAGCCGG
Organism: Kapaibacterium sp. (SeqCode); assembly: GCA_038229915.1. Classification (GTDB taxonomy): domain Bacteria; phylum Bacteroidota; class Ignavibacteria; order Palsa-1295; family Palsa-1295; genus JAFDZW01. The sequence continues at coordinate 1,669 of JBBRNY010000113.1, forward strand.
TGTACAAAACTGCCGGTAAAGATTTTTTTATTGCTTTCCCCTCTTGTGTCGGCTCCGACATCCCAAGTGATCCGCCATACAAACGGCTTTATATCTCGGCGAGATCAAAAACGCACGGTACGGTAAGTCTCGTTGGTGGTGGATGGACAAAATCATTTATCACTGATCCGAAAAAAGTAACGATCGTCGATCTCCCGACATGGGCAGGCCTCGAACGTAACGAAACAGAACTGATCTATAAACGAGCATTTGAAATACAGACCGAAGATGAAGTCGCGGTCTATGCCTTGTCATCTCGTCACCTGAGCACCGATGGTTTTCTCGTGCTACCGGTCGAGGCACTCGGTCAGCAATATTCACTTGCAAGCACTCGCAACGCATTGTATTACAGTTCAAGGGCATCTGATACTGTCCCCCGAAGCCAGTGTTTGCTGACAGGTGTTGAAGATAGAACAACTGTGACCTTGACACTGAGCGCAAACTCCTACGGAAGAAAATTTCTACAGGGGCAGCCATATACTTTTATTCTCAATAAAGGTGAAGTTATCGAGATCTGCGCCCGTGATACGGGCATAAGAGGAATGGTCGGGAATGTGATGTATTGGGTGGGCAAACTGCCGCTGGTCGATTGCGACCTGACCGGCTCGATCATTACTTCAGACAAGCCGATCGCAGTATTCAGCGGGCACGAACGCGCGTCAGTCCCTGACTCATTGGAATTTAATTGGGTCGGGCACCCCAATGTCTCTCGCGATCATATCATCGAGCAAATGCCACCGGCAGAAAATTGGGGGAAAACATTTGCATTCATACCGTCAGTACGAGGCTCAACCAACAGCCGCCCCAAAGCCGGCGATGCCGTTCGTATTATTGCGGGTTATGATCTGACAAATATCTCTATCAACGGTGTGCCGTCATTCCAGCTTTCACGCGGAAATTTTAAGCAGTTATTCTTAAACAAAGCAACCGTTTTCACCTCTACACAGCCGGTGCTGGTCGTAAAATATCTTGAGACAGCGGTTTCGACTGACACCCTCGGTGACCCAGATATGACCGTGCTCCCGCCGCTGGAGAATATGAGTACATTCTATACACTGCCGACACTTACCGGCAACGGGTCGTTTAGTGAGCATTATATTTCGATGATCTGTGATTCAGAAGCTCTTACAACCACCACGCTCAATGGCTTCGCCATCGACCCAATTTTACTTTCGCCGCTAATCGGCACGAGATATTACTACACAACAATTCGTGTCGCTCCGGGTTCGCAACGTATCGAAAGCACATTGCCGTGTTATGCCGAAGCCTATGGCTTTGGAAATTTCAATTCTTATTCTTTCTCCGGTGGCGGAAGCTTCCCTTACCTGCACGGACTTTACACCAAAGATCTTGACTTTGGTTTGGTGACAGTTGGTTCGACTCATGATTCGAACACATTTATTTTTTCGATCTCCACACCGCAACAATTATCCGAAGTTTCAGAAGTGTATCACTACACGTGGGAAAGCGGTGATACAAATGTGTTTGGCGTGCTCGATACGTTGCGTTTAGCAACCCCGATCGCCTCAGGAGAGAAACTTCCTGTCTATTTCAGATTCCACCCGACGACGAGTGGCTCTTATTCAGCAAAGCTTCGCGTCTGGTCAAATAATGAGACCGATCTTTTTATCAATGTCTATGGCACGGCATATATCCCAAGCATTTCCATCTCACCCGACACGTTGGATTTTGGCAGAGTCAGAGTTGGAAGATTGAAAGACAGCCTCTTCACCATTTTTAATACGGGTGCCGGAGATGTAACATTGATCACATCTGATTTCAACCAATTTTTAACTTCTACACCATTTAAGACTGCGCCTTTAGCGACGAATATTATAAAACCCGCACAGCCAAGCCCTGTTGATGCTACCTTTCAACCGCCACAAAGAAAATATTATAACAAGGCTTTCCCTGTCGCTGCAGTAGATATTTCTCCCGATAAATATGTATTGCTCTTAGGGCGTGGCGTTGATTATATTATTCCACCTGTTGATACATCATTCAGCAAGATTCGTGTCGGCAAAAAATCGGCGTGGTATGACATCCCAGTTACCAATTACGGTGATGATAGTACGACCATCACTTCGATAAAATTTACCGGCGGAAATATTATTGATTTTGAGATCGACCCCACTTCACTGCCTAACCCTCTCGCTCCGAATAACTGGCTACTCGACACGCTTCGGACAGGGTTTGGCAAAGAAAGAAAATTTTTCAGAGCTCGATTCACGCCTCAACTCGACACCGCAAGAAATATTATTGACACCGGATATCGTTTTGTCTCTGTGGAGATCAAAACAACCGACAATCGCATCACCATCGATACTCTTCGCGCTATTGCAGGAGAGCCAATTCTAAAGGCAACACCTGTCCGCATTGATTTCGGAACCTACATCAATCCGAAGATCAATATTGATACTCGTCTTGACACACTTATCAATATCGGCACATTTGAAGGTATCGTTGATTCGCTTCGCCAAACCAATCCGAAATTCTTTACTGTTCGCGGACAGCCGATACCTTTCCCGGATAATTCTATAATTGCAGAACAACAGCAGATCCCACTGGCCATTGACTTTCAAATCATTGAAGTCGGAGAGTTCTTCGATACGATCTTTGCATTTAATGATTCACGTTTCCAGCCATTAGTGATAGTCCATGGCAAAGTTCAAGCAGATATTGACAGTGTTGCGCCTCTTTCTTTAGGAAATATTTCGAGTTGCTTGCCTCTTGATACAACATTCCAGCTCCACAACCCGAGCAAAGTTCGTATTGCGATCAGCAAGATCATTAAAGATGGAGACACCGCAGGCTTTTCTTTCCCTGATTTTAAGAGTTTGAATTTCCCGGTATATATTGATGCTGATAGTATCTTTAGTTTGCATCTGCGATATATCTTCCCTGCCGATTCGCTCAACGGTTTCCAACAAGTGAAGATCATCATCGTGCGTCCGAGCTTCGATGAGTTGTTGTCTCTTGAGTATGATACCATTCTGGTATCGTTAACCAGAAACACCAAACAGCTTTCTCTGCAAGCTTTGCTTCCACCGTATAAACCAAGTTCCGGAGATGCGCCGTTCAGCATTCCGATCTATCTCAGAGGTGATCGTCTTGGGATATCCGAACTTGACAACGATACCATTAAGATACACTTCTCGAATGATCTGATCGAACCGGTCGGGCTTAATCGTGCGCTTTCACTAACCGAAGAAGGAGTTGGCAAAGCCCCCATACAGCCGCCATACGTTTGGGATAAAGCAAATCACATTTTATCGGTGCCATTGTTTAATGTCGCGATCTCAACAGGTAGCACACAAAATGTCTTGCTATTTACCGTTCTCTGTACAACCTATCTGACTCCCGATACTGCTATTAATGTGAGGACTTCCGTCGGGTATGTCAGTGCGCCTTGTGCATTCAGAGTGGCTCAGAACTTGCTCACGGTCAACTATGCCAATGAGTGTGGTAACACGACACTTCGTGACTTGCTCTTGAATGGCAAGCCTGCAATATCGATTTCGGAGCCACACCCTAATCCATCTCAATCGGGTAATGTCGTCTTTGACTACATTTCTGCTTCGGACTATCTCTTGTCATGGCAGGTATGCAACGACCGCGGCACAATGATCCTGTCACGCCCTGCCTACCCGATCACCCAAGGACAAGGGGCAGTGACAGTTCCTGCATCAGAAATACCCGCAAGTGGTTCATATTATATAACGATAACGGTTGCCGATGCCGCGAATATTGCGCAAAAACAGATCACCACAAAATTTTCTGTAATAAAGTAAGAGACATTTTGGGGTTTTACGTGTCTCTTATGTCTGGGGAGAATTATTTACAAGATTTATCAGTCAAAAGCTGTAACTTCGTCCCCTGAAAAATGTTTCTTCTATGGATTATTGGTAAGTAGAAAAAAATGAACGCCCCCAAACAACTACTGGTCTTCGTCGTCGCACTGTGCTGCGTGTTTTCTTCCACATCCGTCTTTGCACAACAAAAAGATAATGCGGGAAAAGAGTTTTACCTTGCCTTTGGTACAAACCAAGGCGGAGGCTTTAATGACAATAGCTTTCAACTCTATATCACTGGTAAAACCGCCACCAAAGGAGTCGTGGAAGTAAAGGGATTATCATTTGTGAAAAATTTTACCGTTACTCCGGGACAGATCACGACCATTGATCTCCCCAGCGACGGGACCGGTGGACCAACGGTCGAAATCACCGAAAATCAGGAAGAGCAGATCATTAAAGGTATGGCAGTGCATATCACTGCTGACGAAGAGGTGGCTGTCTATGGAATGAATCATAAGCAATACTCAACCGATGCATTTATGGGTATTCCTGTTGATGTATTGGGTACTGAATATATCACGATTAATTATCAAACTTGTAATTCCGGAAGCAATGGACCAAATTCAAATACGACACCAGGGGAATTTTGGCTTGTCGCGACAAACGACTCTACAAATGTAACCATCACCCCACGCGCAAGAACATTGGCTGGTGTACAAGCTGGTAAGACCATACCTTTACTCCTGTATAAGGGGGATGTCTATCTTGTACATGGTGATGCAAAAAGTCTCACGAATGATCTTACAGGTTCTCTCATCGAATCCGATCAGCCCCTCGCAGTTTTTTCCGGTCACGTTCGTGCAGCTATCCCGCAAGGCTTTTTGAATAAGGGACCCGGTGGCACAACCAGCCGAGACCATCTTGTCGAGCAGCTTCCTCCTGTTAGTGCTTGGGGCGATTCAGCGCTCGTTGTCCGTTATGCTTCCTCCGACCTTGCCGATCTCGTACGCATCGTCTCTGCCGAAGATGACAACCAAATTACTGTTAATGGCAATGTTGTTGCAACACTTGCCAAAGGAGCTTTTTATGAGATCAAAGCCCTCTCAGGACCAACATCGATTCATGCTACCAATCCTATTTTAGTTGGTCAGTATATGCACACCAGTGTCTATGGTACAGTCGGTGGTGGGCAGCCGTATGGCGACCCTGCACTGGCATTGGTATATCCCGTCGAACAATTTACTAATTCATATACGTTTATTTCTGTCGTCAATCCTGTCTATACCGGAAATTATGTAAACGTTGTCGCGCTCAGTAGTGCAGGGATGGTGCTCGACGGAATTCCTATCCCAGCAAGTTATTTTTCCCCAATACCCAACTCTAATTATTTGTACGCGCAGATCGATCTTGCCCAATTTACAAAAAGCTCAGGGCAAGGTACACATAATATTTCTGGTCCAAATCCTTTTGGGATCACGATCTATGGCTTAGGACCCGTTGATAGTTATGCTTATACCGGTGGTACGTTACTCAAGACCATTACCCCATTCAAAACCGTCGGCATCGTCATTGACTTTGGTGATCGCCTTCTCGGACCTGCTCCTGGATATGCCGGATTTTGGGACACCACTGTTTTTATTCAAAACATTTCAAGCGACCCGCTACTGATAACCGGATTTAACGAACGATCAGGTGATTTTGATAGATTTCAGGTTACTCGACCTACAGGTTCAATTTCGATCGCTGCCGGAGGATTTGATTCATTAACTATTCGTTTCGAACCAAAAGAACCGGATCGTAGAATGCATACAATTATCAATGCACAAACAGAGCATCTTCGTGCGTATGTCGTTGATGTCTATGGACGCGGTATTCTCAATAATCTTCAGGTCTTTAGTGATTCCTCATCGAAGCGACATATCGATACGTTAGACTTCGGCGTGTTCGAACAAATCGACCCGCCAAAGGACTCGATGGTTTTTATTTCGAACAAAGGCTCGGCTCCGTTGCCGATCAATGCCGCACCGATCACTGGGCTAAACGCTGCCGATTTTTCATTGGTCACTATTGATACTGCACAACAGACGGTAACTGTTCCTTTCGTGTTGCCAGTAGCTTCACAAGCGCCGGCAAGAACTCAGCTTCGCTTTACACCAAGCGCACCGAATGGCATTCGGACTGCACTGCTCGATGTCACTTCGGTCAATGGTACTCATCGCC
>JBBRNY010000114.1:0-7693 GCA_038229915.1 Kapaibacterium sp. (SeqCode)
CCGCTTCATCAGCCGATTCGATCGGAATGCGCGTGATCACCATTTCCGGGAATAACGAATCTCGAAAACCAACACCTTCGGAAAGAGTATAAATAAAATCAGATGATGGCACACCGAATGTTGGGACAAAATTTTGATGGGTGGTTCTGTCCTGCGGTTCGTGGAATGAGTTATTGAGATTAAATTTTGGGTCCCAAGTGCCATCACCAAACAGCGTTACCATTGATGGCGGCACACCATGATAATAATCATAGGCATACTGCAAAAAGCGACGGATAGCCCATGGCTCATTCGAGCCGAAATTAAACGCATTGAATATTTCATCGGTCGTAACCACTTTTGTTCTCAGTCCAGCGCTTTGTCTTCGCAGAGCAAGCTTTTGTGCGCTTTGTAAAAAGAGTGGGTGAGTAATCAGAATATAATCAGCGCCTTGCAACGTATCAAGAATATTATTCCACTTACCGCTCATATCAGTAATAAGGTCGGGGCGCATAAACGTTGCCGTCGTTGCGGCAACGATGGTATCGGTACCAAACGCACCCTTCATCTTAAATTCGACAGTATTCCCGTTCGATGCACTTTGTGAAATACGCAATCCTTGATTGAGATCATAGACCGTTGGCGAGCCAGTCGTACTTTGTAAAATTAGCTTATGATCATTATTCGGTGGTGAATAAGAATATGCCCACTGCCCCCCAACAATACTGGTGTCTTTACTTGCTTCGAGTTGAGTCGGTAGCGAGACTTCATAAAAATCGGTGTACCATTGGTCGGGCGATCCACTGCCCTGTCGATACATCAACGCGATAGTGTTTGCCCCCGAATGGAGATCGCTTAACGGGACGAGCGTCTGAATATGTAACGAATCGAAATCAGGGAACGAAGCATTGGTGATCTCTTTGTTATTCAAAACGATCGCACATTGATGGGTTACCGATCCGGCGGCTCCGGTCGAGATACCGCGCACCGATGCAGTGATCAGTGCTTGCTTCCCTGTCTGATTCGTCGGCAAGCTCGGCAAATAAAATGTATCAACAACGCTCGTTAAACTGTCTTGGGTATTGCGCCAAACAAATCCTTCGCCATTTACCCATAAATATCGTTGCGTGGTTTGCGATTCATCGAAATTCTTATCACCAGGATAGTAACTATAGTCACGTTCGTGATGCTGGGTAAGAGTCGCATCACTGACAGTTGTTGTCGGTGTTTGCGATGACACGTATTGTGAGTAGCGCATCGGAAGATTTTGGAATTTTGAGCTTGTCGTCAGCCAGTAAGCGTTTGAATCTGTATCCCAATTATAATATTGTCCCGGGTCGCCTTTCAAACGTTTTCCAAAAAATTCTATTGCACTGACACGGCCACCAGGTGTGGTGTCTATCCAGATCGCAACTTCCTTCCCGCGATTGATAAGCCTAACTTCCGATGCTCTCCAATTTGAGATCGAATTATTACCGCTTCGATTTACTAATTCCTGGATCGTACTGCGATAAAGCCCCGTGCGAGTCACTGTTAATTTAATATATGGTGCCGACTGGTCGATCCATCCGGTCACGGAGCTATCAAAGGTGATCGGCTTTCCTGTGGCAAGTGGAAGGATCTTCGTTTTTTTATTCGGGTGAAAAGAGCCTTCGAATGCAGAAATATCATTGGGGTTCGCAACGAGCGACCCGTACACATCATCAAAGACCGGGTCACCTTGTTGTGAAATATTTCTTTGTAGCGGCGACTCAAGATCGAATGAAAGCTCACAAGTAAATTTTGTTTTGGCAACAACAGAAAAATTCTTTTGATACTGTGCAAGTGGTATCGTCACACTGACAAGACGCAGTTTGCGAAATCTGATAGGCCGAGAAACGATCGGCTGGTCACTTGGAAGAGAGGAAACATATCGCGATTCATCAAAGCGACGCTCACCGAGGGTGCCATTCGACATTGAAGGTGCAGGCGGCAAGAAGATCGAGCTTATTGTTTTTTGTGTGCGATCAGTAATGATAGCGCGGAAATTACTCGCAGATTCCGGCACTGCATACGTCATCACGATCGACGGTATCTCTGGTTTGCCACTATCGGCAACGAATCGGAAGATCATTCCCTGCGGAAGTTTTTCCGTTTGTAAACCAACCCAACTAAGCTCGGAGAATTGTTTTTGGCTGACACCAGCAATCGCCGAAGTAAACTTCTGTGGTATCACCTCGCCGATATTTGCAGAAACAATAACCTTCCCTGTCGAACCTGTGATCACTGAACGAACAGAAATCGGATTATGCGACGATGCACCGATGCGATGGATCACCAGACGATGCTGTCTCACAAAACAGTGTGTTGAATTTATAATTGCAGCCGTCGGACGCTTGACCTTTTGCGTTTGAAAACGCGATACCATCTGCGCACTAACGCGCAGTGACGGAAATAGGAATAAGATCAGCAATGCAACTCGGGTATTTCGGCTCACGATCAATTCTTTAATATTCGGACAATATCGTCGCACAAACTACAACGATAGGATTTGCGGAATAATTAATGAGTGCTAAAATTATGCCCTATTGCAATTTTTCGAGAGCGGCGTCGTAAAATGTAATGTGCTGAGGATCGATAAACTTGATCTTTCGAAAATACAGATCGGCGTTATCTTTGAACCACCGAACGAACTCAGAAAACTCGGTATATTTTGCTTCGCAGAATGTTTTAAAGAACACACTTCTATCAATATCCGATGTCGCACGTTTGAGCTGAATAACCGTGTCAATAAAATGACCATAATTATTTCGTGCAAGGTCTTGGTCAGCCCCGATCTCATCGAGAACTGTCGTGTGATAGCTATAATAGAGATCACGCAGCACACGATTATTCGCATCAAGCAAACTTTCGATATAACCAAACCGCGAGAATGCCCCGCTTGCAGTGATAATTCTGTCCCATCCATTGCCTTGTGATGAGTTTGCTATCAGTGCCGTCGCTTGTGCTTGTTGCAACGGTGCAGTGCCACCTTCGGGTGCATACGAGTCGAGATCAAGCCCGACGATGATATAGGCGTAATAATCGAGCAAGCTTTCAAGCGAACGGTAATTAACCCCATGTTGCAATGGCAATCCTCTCGAATACCCAAAGGTGACCTTATCATCAAGGAATCGAGCCATCGTCGTCAATTCTTTGCTCTGATATAGCGGACGAGTACTTTGGATGAATACCTGTGCCGTGTAATCGGAGCCGTTCGAGCCGGTAATATTAAAGACCACAGAGCATTGAATCCTCTCTCCCGAAAAGTTTGTTGTCCAAGAGTACGTATTGAGGTAGGCTTCGACATCAGCTCGGAACGTCTGCCAGATCTGTCGTTCTTCTTCGCTCAGGGTTTGGATATTGACCGTCACCTTGCACGCTAACTCTTGTGCAACGCCGTTACGGACGAGAAATGTCGCCGCCAAAACAAGCAAGAAAACACGAATGATTTTCATAGTACGTTACGAACTCGTATATTAGAGTTATTATTCATTAAGGATACGCAGTATCTAATCAAAAGATTCTATGGCTTGGTTCGCACGCTCGAAGGAAAATATTGACCGCTCGGCTCTGAAGTCAACCGACACGATGCCCGATGGTATGTGGGTAAAGTGTCCGGATTGCAAGGAGATCCTATATAAGAAGCAATTAGAAGACAATCTCTTCACCTGTCCGAAGTGCGACAAGCACTTCCGTATCGGCAGTGATGAATATTTTCTCATTCTTCTTGATGACGGTATTTTTGTCGAGCACGCCGGCTCGCTCATCCCCGATGACCCGCTTGGTTTTGTCGATACAAAACCCTATCCTATTCGTGTCACAGATGCGATTCGTAAGACCGATCTCAAGGAATCGATGCGTTTAGTGACCGGATCGATCGAACAGATCCCCGTGGTGCTCGGCGCTATGGATTTCGATTTTATCGGCGGCTCTATGGGTTCGGTTGTCGGTGAAAAATTTGCACGAGGTATTGATATTGCTATTGCCACTCGTGCCCCATATATTATGATCTCCAGTTCTGGCGGAGCCCGAATGCAGGAAGCGGCACTATCGCTGATGCAAATGGCAAAGACCAGCGCGAAGCTGGCTCAGCTTGCCGAGGCGCGACTACCATATATTTCGATCTTGACCGACCCAACGACTGGCGGTGTCACTGCGAGTTTTGCGATGCTCGGCGATGTGAATATTGCCGAACCAAAAGCACTCATCGCTTTTGCGGGTCCGCGTGTGGTCGAGCAGACTATTCGTAAGAAACTTCCGCCCGGCTTCCAACGTGCCGAATTCTTGCTCGAACATGGTTTTGCCGATATGGTCGTGCATCGTAAAGAAATGAAACAAACTGTTGCGACAGTCTTGCGCCAACTTCACACACAAACGGTATGAGCACCGAAAATAAACTAAAAAAGCCAATCCAAGCAGAAGAATGGGTCGTCAGATTGATCGGCTTCCCGATGGATCTTGGTGCAGGCAGACGTGGCGTGGATATGGGTCCTTCGGCATTGCGCATTGCCGGAGTGGGCGAAAAACTTTCTGCACTCGGATATACTGTTATCGATTCTGGCGATATTGACATTACTGTCCCGGAAGTCAATGACATAGAAAATCCGAAACTTCGTTATCTCTCGCAGATCACCAAAGCTTGCACGGCTCTGGCTCATTCAGTCGAGTCTTCACTCGACAATGATGAATTCCCTATGGTCTTAGGCGGCGATCACTCAATGGCGATCGGCACCATTGCTGGAATAGCCGCGCATTGTCGCAAACACAACAAAAGATTAGGAGTGATCTGGATCGATGCACACTCAGACATCAACACACCCGAAAGTTCGCCGAGCGGAAACATCCACGGTATGCCGCTTGCTGTTTCGCTTGGTATTGGCGCACCAGAGCTAACATCGATCGGTGGAGATTTTACAAAACTTGAACCGCATCAAGTTGCACTCATCGGGTTACGGTCTATTGATGAAGGCGAAGCAAAGCTCATCAAAAAATTAAAGATCGACTCTTATACTATGAGTGATCTCGATAAACTTGGCGTACACCGTGCCATCGCAAAGCTTTTGACTTCAATGCGCGCAAAGGTCGATCATCTTCACGTGAGTTTCGATCTCGATTCTGTTGACCCTTCGATCGCGGGTGGTGTGGGCACTCCTGTTCCTGGTGGCCTGACATATCGCGAAGCACATTTGATTATGGAAGCAATAGCCGATACAGGCTTTATGTCGTCATTCGAAATTTCGGAGGTCAATCCGATACTCGACAATAAAAATATGAGCGCAGAGTTTGCCGCCGATCTTATTGCAAGCAGTATGGGTAAACGGATTATGTAGATTTGCAAGCACGTACATTCGGATCATAGTTTTTCAAATATTAATTTCCTATGATCTTTTTGCCCTGCTACCCCAAACGTTTTTATAATTACGGTGCCATTGTCGAATTTAGCACACGCAAAGAATGTATAAGGATTCTCACTAATCGTTGATCTGGATTGCCAATCCTTAAGGTATAGCAAAACGACACCTTCTCCGTAGGAGTAATCATAATTTCCTGAGGCACCAGCAGCATCTGATTCCCACTTGCCCTCATTGATTTTGAGTACGCTAATGCTATCATAAAAATAGTGAGTATATCGTCCTTCTGATTGGTATATGTTCAAAACCTTCCCCTTTTCAAGGACAATTTTTTCACTCGAATCAGACACACTCACAAAGGTACCAACGAAGTCAGAATGTTTTGGGTATTTTGTTGAGAGTGTATTGCAATGAATTAAGACGAGACACAGAAGACTTTGGGAAATACCTATAATTTTTCGTTTCATATCTTCAAAGAAATATTATCGATTATCCTTCGCGTCATACTCCTTCAATCCGATCGGCAATTTAATACCAACCGAAAGTGTCAAGTGCCACAAGTTCGGGGTTGTCGCTTTAAGGACGGTCGGATTTGCGGGGTCGCCTATCGCATAACCGGAAGTATATTTTTGTACAAAGAAATCGCTGAACAACTCCGTGATCGGGATGCCTGCATTGATCTCGGGAGTAATAACCCAGTCACCAATTAATTTTATATACGTTCCAAGCCCAAGCTTTACAGCCCATCCTGAGGCTCGTATTGCTCCATTGGTCGGCTGTTCGGCTATTGTCACTTCCGTTTTTCCGGTTAGCGAGCCACTTGGGATATAGACATATTCACAGCCGTTATCAGAACTGATAATTTTTTCATACCCTGAGATACGATCTGAGATAAGCGAGGTATATTCTATTCCTGTACGTACATAAAGCCCTTCGCTCATAAGCTGATACTTCAGCGCAAATTCTGCACCGAAATATTGTAAAGAGAGTTTGTAGTGATCTTCGATCGTCGCAATTCCTGGCGCACCCGAAGCACTGCTACTGCATTGGCGCATTGTTTGCTCAGTGTTGGAGCTATTGTTGGTGCGATAGAACGCTTTCCCTTGCAGACCGATACTATTTGACCGAGACAGATCGACCGGTGCACCAATATGAAATCCAAACCCTCCGCCCATATTACTGAACGGCAATGATTCGATCACAGCCGTGCTGCCGCTCGAATAGGGATAGATGTAAGAAATAAAAAAATTGGTCGAGCCAAGAAGCATCGTTCCAGTGCCCCCGAATTCAAGTCCAATATAATGCCGTGAACTGATAAGCCGCTGGTCGGGCTGGGCAAGGCACAGATGCGATGACACAAACAACAGAAAGATGATGATACCGTAACGTCTCATTCGGATAAGATTATGAAGTATGACTATATCATAATACATTTTTTAAAGAAAAGTTACAAGTACCGAAGGATTTGATCACACACTTCGCATTCAGTAGCTCCGACTTCTCTCGGAGCATTTTTTTTGAACCGACTAAAGTCAGTTCTACTGAAAGATAATACACAAAAAAAAGGGCAGCTAAAAGCTGCCCTTAATACTCTCAATAATTTTCTTATTACTTTTTCAAGACGACAAATTCAACGCGTCTATTATCTGCTCTTCCGTCATCTGTGTCGTTCGACGAGATCGGCGATGCTTGTCCGTAGCCTTTGGCGGTAATGCGCTCAGCTTCGATATTATGACGCACGAGGTAGTCACGTACTTCATTAGCGCGGCGAAGCGAGAGATCGAGATTGTATTTATCGCCACCAATATTATCAGTATAACCCGCGATCTCAACTTCCATCGAGCTATTCGATTTCATAATAGCGACAGCGCGTTCGAGCTCAGGGTAAGACTCAGGCTGTAAATTCGATTTGTTGAAATCAAAGAAGATCAACAACCGTGTACGTCCGTTGCTCGAGTTCGCAAGTTTAATGTCATGATTGCCTTTAAGGATTCGGCCTTGATCGTCGATATTGTATATCGTAGAGCCAAACAAATACCCGTCGGCATCCGCTGTGACCGAATATCTACCAGGTGCTTTTACACGAACATCGTACAAACCATCATTATCAGTTCTTGTCTGAGAGACTACTTTATTATTTTGCAGATCAACAACGGTGACGTTCGCTTTGAGTGGTTCACCGGTAGCGGCATCAGAAACTTTGCCTTTTAAATTAACATACTTTGCATTCGGCTCTTCCTTCATCGGCTCGACATTTGTCGTTTCTTCCGAGCCACCAAATGGGAATTTGAGTGCGACCGAAAGTGTCATGTGCCAAAGCTTCGGTGTAGTAGTACCTACGG
>JBBRNY010000115.1:0-7286 GCA_038229915.1 Kapaibacterium sp. (SeqCode)
CGAGACATCAAAGCACCCATAAGCAAGAAACGTCGAAAGTAGCTTAAAAATATTTGTCGCATTCTCGAGATGGAGCTCGACCATACCCGAAACGCTTTTTCCCTTCTGCGCCGAGAGCCCAAAGTTTATGAGCGTTGGGATCAATAAACTTCCTGTCGTCAAACATCCAAGCAGAAAAGAGATAGTGCTTTTTGAAATAGCAGTGATACTCTTTGTACGCAACAAAAAATAAAATGCGACTGCCGTGAACGGCCCAAGCAATACCCACGACATGTGCAATTGGAATATCCAAAGGATACCAAAGCCCAAGAAATAAAAACAAAGCCATTGCGGAATAATATTTTTTCGTATCGACGGGTAGATCTCAAATATCCCGATGAAAAACAATATTGCACCCGGTATGACGTGCGATGGATTAATAATTCTTGTAAAATAACAGATAGACCAAGGGATCAGAAAAACATAGATCCAAATGAATGTTCGCGGAATATCTTGCAATCGTTTTGACAAATACCAACCGAGGAATCCGAGACTGAGCGTAAGAACAATATTTAATACAATGAACGGCGCTTCCGGTATTTTCCAGACATACCACAGTGCGGACACGATAAAACCTTGCAAGCCGCCCGGTATCTGCGAACCGTTGTAGACAAGATCGGCACCAAAATACGGAAACGTGTGTGTCGTGAAAGATTTTAGTCCGATAAGATATATTTGCAACACATCTTCATCCTTAAACCAAAACTCTGTCGTCAGACTATAAATAAATCTGAAGATCACGATGCCGATGATCGTCAACGCAAATCCGTACCGTGAAAAGAAATTCTTCATACGAGATGATCACAAGAATGATTGATAAGCATTCTAATCTCTTCTAAGCAACAGCGGTTCCGAAGCAGATTATATTGAGCAGATTATTCCATCGGCTGATAGAGCTTTGTTACCCATTTGGTTGGGTCAGGCTCACTCCCAGGGTCTGAAACATATGACTCCCAGCACGGGTCGATATATTTATACTTATGCTCTTTCATATACTGCGCAAGTGCAGACCCAGCCTTGTTTAGATCATCATAAGGACCGACATGAGTGATTACAAGAACTTTTGCAGCGGGGATTTCACGCTGTGTGATTTCGCCTTCGGCAACGACGTCACCAGAGATAGGAACCCCAAGTTCAAGCACAACGCCGTCGGCATCAAATTGATGATACCGCGCAAACGGCGCACTCGAGATCGATGCGCCAATGCTCAGAGCATATTCGTGTACTTTCGGCAGCCACTCAGGAAAGAGTGTTTTAAAATTCTCAAGTGTAGATGTTTGAATCGTACTCAGCACCTTTTGCGCTGCGACGGTGGTAATGATATAGTCTGCCATACTTTTTGTGAAATGTATGTATTTTGTTAACACGAAGGAAATATCGATATACGGTTTACTCGTCTATCCTCGTTTTGCACAAGTAGTTAACAAGCATTCTTCCGAGAAAAATCTTTTTAGTCTTAAAATCTTACAAGAATTTCCTGTTTTTTTATAGGAGAAATGTAAGGATGAATCCGTATTTTTGCATCTGAAATTTATTCACTTAAAAACTTATTACTATGAAAAGCAAACAAAAAGGTCAAACTAAATCATCGGGCGGTGCAGCCAAAGCAAAAAGCGATGCCGCTACAGCGCTTAATGAATTATTTGAAGCGCAATTGAAAGACATCTATTGGGCTGAGAAGGCGCTGACGAAAGCGATCCCTAAAATGATCAAAAATGCCACCGACGAAGATCTCATCGGAGCATTAGAAGATCATCTTTCCGTTACAAAAGAGCAAGTAACCCGCGTAGAAGAAGTATTTGATTCGATCGGCATCAAAGCGCAAGCGAAGGAATGCGCCGCGATGAAAGGTCTTATCAAAGAAGCCGAAGAACTTATGGAAGAGACTGAAAAAGGTGTCGTTCGTGACGCGGCGATCATCGGTGCCTCACAAAAGGTGGAGCATTATGAGATCGCTTCTTACGGGACGCTCAGGGCATTTGCTGTTGCACTTGGCTATGACGATGCGGTCGATCTTTTGCAACAAACCTTGGATGAAGAAAAAGAGGCTGACGAAGCTCTTACCGACATTGCCGAATTATCGATCAATTCCGAAGCTGTGCAAGGTGACGCAGATGACGAAGAAGAAGATGGCGATGATAAAGCTACGGCAGCCAAAAAGAAAAAAGCAAAACGTAAATAATATTACTTTGATAGTAAAAAATAGCGAAGGAAGATACTACTTCCTTCGCTACTGTATTTTAACGAATTTATTTATGCTCCGCGTTGATAGAGCGCAAACACTGCTTTTTGCGGATCAGCAACGACTGAAAAACGTCCCATATTTGGGATGTCCATTGGCTCCATCATTACACTACCGCCGTTTGATTTAACCTTTTCTGTCATTTCATCGCAGTTGGCGACCATTATATATGAGAGCCAATTCGGTGGTACCGGACCCCAATCAGCTTGTATTTCCATCATCCCACCAATGGTTGATTCACCACTTTTCCATTCAGTATATTCAGGTGAACCTCCTGTGCCCCAATCAAAGAGTGCAGTATAAAATGCTTTGGCTTTTTCAGTATCGCGAGTATTAAGCTCCCACCAACAAAAGTTATGTGTCTCTCCGACAGATTGTGCGCCTTGATGGCTACGAGCTTCCCAAAGACAGATCATTGCCCCGGTTGGGTCTTGGATGACCGACATTCTTCCATGTTCCATCACATCAAAAGCTGGCATAATCACTGTTGCGCCGAGCGATTCCGCTTTACCGGTCGCGACGTCACAATTAGCAACCGATACATACAAATTCCAATGTGATGGCACTCCACGATCAAGTTGCGCTTTATCCATTCCATAGGCGGCACCAACGGCTTTGCCGTCAGCTTGGAATGTCGTATAGACCTGCTCCGGCCCCATTGGCGAGTCAATGATCGTCCAACCGAAGACTTTTGAATAGAAATCTTTTGCGCCAGCTTGGTCGCTGGTGGCAAGTTCGAACCAGCAAAAATTGCCGGGTGCGTATGTAGTCATTGTAGGCATAGAAAACGTCCTTAATTAGTTAATGAAAATTAGGTGCTTATCACTCAGACTTTAAATATAGGAAGAACTTGTTATGGGAGTATTAAAAAGCCCGAAAAAAGCAATTTTGCGAAAGTCCACTTTTGGGGACTTTCGCAAATGTACAAACACTACCCTATTGAGAATTTATGCCGAAGCAATCGTAAAATCAAGGTTTACTTCGTTAAATGCTTCTTGCATAATTGCATCACCAATAGCTGGGATGACAAGCTAAAGAAGGAAAGCCACTGCTTGGCTGTACTTCGCATTAGTGATTTTCTCAACACCACCGGCATACTGCCACAGCCAGTAAATACTGACAAAAGGGATGATCAAAAACCACGCCGTAGGTATATCAGCCCCAAGTCGGCACATTTCGCCTTTGGTCTTGACACGCCATACAAGGATATAGATACCGAAAGTAATGAGCGATATGAAAAATACCGCGAAAGGGCTACGTTTTGTCATAAGATGATGTATGATGAATTAATCTGCTACAAAGTTAAGGAAAAATTAAGCTCGTGGCGGGATAATGGGATCATACGTCAGACCGGACAGTATCAAATCAACTTTTACAAATCTACGAATAAATCAACAGTTTGATGTTATGCCTCTATAATCCCGTATTTTTGTAGCGCTGACCATTGTGGTCGGGCAGCTTTTTTGTAATCTTTATTATGTCACTTCTTATTGTCGGGACCTTAGCGGTCGATACACTCGAAACGCCATTCGCTACCAAAGAGCGTGCTCTTGGCGGCAGTGCTACCTATATCTCGCTTGCGGCGAATTATTTTATGCCGGGCGAGTCGATCTCGCTTGTCGGTGTCGTCGGTGAGGACTTCCCCGAGCATGGCTGGAATCTGCTTCGCTCACGGAATTTTGATCTCAGTGGTGTCGAGGTCGTCAAAGGCGGTAAAACATTCTTTTGGCACGGGCGCTATCATTATGATATGAACACCCGCGATACGCTCGTGACAGAGCTCAACGTCCTTGCCGATTTCAAACCCCACGTCCCTGAAAGTGCCGCATCACCTGATTTTCTTGTGCTCGGAAATGTCGCCCCTGATCTTCAGCTTGATGTTATTCGACAGTTGAAGAACAAGCCAAAACTGATCCTCGTCGATACGATGAATTTCTGGATCACCGGTGCACACGAATCATTGATGAAGACACTCGCCCACGCCAACGCCATGGTGCTCAATGACAGCGAAGCCCGTTTGCTGGTCGAACATCCGAGCCTGATCGTTTGCGGTAAAAAATTGCAGGAGATGCTCTCATCAGATGGCGATAGAATTGTCATCATTAAAAAAGGCGAACACGGAGCGTTGCTATTTTATAACGACAAATTTTTCTCTGCACCGAGTTATCCGCTCGAAGATATTTTCGATCCGACGGGTGCAGGCGACACCTTTATGGGCGGCTTTGTGGGCTATCTCGCCAAGTGTGGCAGTACGAGTTACGAAGACGCAAAACGTGCCGTGATCTATGGCACAGTGCTCGCAAGCTATTGTTGCTCGAAGTTTTCGACCGAGGCGATAGAATCACTTTCGATGGATGAGATCTTCACCCGTTTCCGTGACCTTCGCGAACTCTCGAATTTCGAGAGTGACGATCTGAGATAAGAAACTTTCTTTAAAATAAAAAAGCCCTCGTTTGACGAGGGCTTTTTTATTTGAGCACTACTAATTAATCTTTCGGGATTCGAATAGCAACATAGCGCGAGTCGCCTTTGTCATTCTTTACGACTAAGCCGATCGATCTACCTTTTGCAGCGTTGATCGCATTTTCAAAGTCATTGACATTCCTGATCGGCGTATCTCCAACTTTTGTAATGACTTTTCCGATATTTCCCAAACCACGATCGTATGCTTCGGAGGCAGGAGAAACATTCGTCAAATAAACTCCGCCGGTTGCATTATACTTTTCTTTATCGGCTGAAGTTAAGTTACGAACTGCCACACCAATATTATCAAACTTTGCAGATTCTTTCATCGGCTTTGAATCCGGCACCGGTGTAGCATCGACGTTTCCATTGTCATTCATCGCAAGTTGATCGGCACGTCCTCGGAGCTTTACATTCACATCCATCTCTTTGCCACCGCGCCATAAGTGCAGTCTTACATTATCAGCGACGTGATGCATTCCGATGATGCCTTGCAATTGGTTTGATTCATTCGTTTCTTGTCCGTCGATCGAAAGAATAATATCATTTTCTTTAAGGCCTGCTTGCTCACCTGCCCCGCCTGGTACGACATTATCAATACGAACACCGCGAGGCGAGCCAAGACCCAATGCTTCGGCTTCGGTTTGATCAACAGCCTTGATCTGCACGCCGATATAACCGCGATTGACTTTGCCCGTCTTGATGAGATCCATCGCAACAGTCTTTGCAAGATTCATCGGGATTGCAAAACCATAACCTGCGAACATTCCCGTGCTGGTCGCGATCGCGGCATTGATACCGATCACTTGACCTTTGACATTGAACAAGCCGCCACCGGAATTGCCCGGATTGATCGCGGCATCAGTTTGAATAAAATCTGCGATCGAATATCCACGATCTTTCGAATTTCCCTGAGGCGGTAGATCGAGCGAACGACCGATCGAACTGACAATACCTTTTGTAACGGTTGACTCAAGGCCAAGCGGATTACCAACAGCGATCACCCAATCGCCGACTTGCAGATCTTCGCTATTGCCGAGAGCCGCAGCCGTCAAACCCGTTGCTTCGATCTTCACTACAGCCAGATCAGTCGTAGGGTCAGTGCCAACGACAGTGCCGACAAACGTACGTTTGTCATTAAGCTTTACTGTAACACCACCTTTTTTTGCAGCATCAGCTACCACGTGATTGTTGGTGAGGATATATCCGTCGCTGGTAATGATAACGCCCGAACCGAGACCTTCGCTTGGTCCTTGTTGTGGTGACGGGAATCCGAAATCATTTCCGTCGCCTTCTTCATCATTATTGTCATTCCCACTGCCGCCAAAGAAACGTCTAAACATTTCGTTGTCTTGAGGTGAGAGTTTTCTCATCCCTGAATTTTTCGGCGCTTCGGTTTTGATACGAATCGAAACGACAGAAGGCTGGATGGCTTTAGCAAGTGCACGGAACGCCGTGTTCATATTTTGTAAGGCTTCGACACCAGGTACGTTCGGTGTTGGTCCGCCGAGTTCGCCGACACTACCGGAGCCATACGCAAGGTTGAGCTTCGCAATGCCGCCGAAACCGGCAACAATACCGACTCCGAAAAGCACGCCGAAGACGACAAGAATATACGGGCGAGCTGTGAATATTTTAGATTTCATAAACGCTTATCCTTTAATAAAATAATGATCTTCCCCTGCTGAGCGGGGCGAGAAACTTCCCTATTTTAACGATTGGCCTGTTTCGATGTTTCAGCTTTTCACTATCTCGCGTTGCTTACAATGAGCCGACCATCTTCTCAGGTTTTACCCACTCATCAAATTGCTCGTTGGTCACCAAGCCAAGTTCGACAGCCGCTTTACGAAGTGTCGTATTTTCTTTATGTGCTTTCTTCGCGATCTTCGCAGCACTCTCGTAGCCGATATGTGTATTGAGTGCGGTCACGAGCATCAGTGAATTTTCAAGATTTTGCTTGATGACTGGCATATTCGGTTCGACACCGACAGCGCAATGCTCATTAAACGAAAGGCAAGAATCGGCGATCAATCGTGCAGAGGTCAGCACATTATAAATAATAACAGGCTTGAACACATTGAGCTCGAAGTGTCCATTCATCCCGCCGATCGAAACGGCGACATCGTTGCCGATCACCTGAGCGCAGACCATCGTCATTGCTTCTGATTGGGTTGGGTTTACTTTGCCCGGCATAATTGATGAACCTGGCTCATTCTCTGGGATCAAAATTTCCGAAATACCCGAACGCGGACCCGATGCGAGCAAGCGAATATCATTGGCGATCTTCATTAATGAAACTGCCGCGACTTTCAGTGCGCCGCTGAGTTCTACCATTGCATCATGGATTGCGAGCGATTCAAATTTATTTTCTGCCGTAATAAATGGCAAACCTGTTAGCGTAGCAATTTTTTTCGCCACGAGTACGTCATAACCTTTCGGAGTATTGAGTCCCGTCCCGACAGCCGAGCCGCCAAGCGCAAGCTCGGAAACGTGCGCGAGTGTATGCTCAATAGCGCGGATAGCGTGATCGAGCTGAGAAACA
>JBBRNY010000116.1:0-7262 GCA_038229915.1 Kapaibacterium sp. (SeqCode)
GTGCACAAGCATCAAAGACGTTGCTATCGCTCCGTGTTGCAACGCTTGCTAAAACTGGGGAGAAGATCACTCCCGAAAAGGAACAGGAGCTTCTGCAAGATATTCAGAAAAGATATAGTGATCAAACAGGTCCGCTCTATGGTGCGGCTCGTCTTTGGACAGACGGTATTATCGACCCGCGTCATACACGACGCATCATTTCACTGGGAATAGAAATGGCAACTCATAATCCCGAGATCCCAAAATTTAATCCTGGTGTGATACAGACGTAAGATGTTGGTGCTGGGGCAAAAATCTATTTCGTCACTACGATCTTAATCGTCTCAACATCACTACCGATACTGCGAAGCACATACACTCCTGCACTGAGATCTTGAGGTATGAGCAGTTGTGAGTTATAGGATGTACTGATTCGTTTGCCACTAAGATCATACAGTTCAAGTGTATTATTCTCACGAGCAAGCGTCAGCATTGATCCAACCGAAATTGGGTTCGGGTAGGGAAGAGTAGCTTTTTCCATTGTTGTTGCGCGAACGCTCACACTTGGAAGGTTTGCATCAAGGGTTTCAAGATCATCGATCCCAGCCTCAACTATTGCTCTGACGTTGTCACTTGCAATAAATTGTAATTGTGCTCTATTGGTTGGTTTTGTATAAGCACTGATCTCTATTGATGCTTGTGTCCATCCATCAGTACTTTGATTGGTTTGTGTTACGGTTTTCCAGTTTATACCACCATCAACGGTGAGTCTTACCACCCAGATCGGTACGCCAGGGCTGCTACCCAAGTCGTTCGAGTAATAGTACCAGTATCGGATAACCGGATTGATAGGATTTGTAAAATGATACTCAGGCGTTGTGAGCGTTGTTGCACCACCATCGACATCATCATTGCCGGGGCTACGAGTCGGAACATCAGCGTTTTTATTCCCAGTCACATAGCACATTTGTCCTAATGGTGTATGGTCAGTGTCTTGTTGTATAAAATGTAATGGAATTGAAATGTCAGTATAAGTACCGTAAGGTTTTGCCAACTCCCATATTCCCGAAGCAACAACATCACTTGGCTGACTGAGCGACCATCCACGATTTATTTCACAATCATCAGATTGCAACTGTGCGTATCCGATCAAAAAACTATATCTCGGGTTTGGTGCGGTGACAGCATCGGCGTCAACATCAATATTGAGCTTTGCACTTACATAATAATATACAATAGTGCCGGGTGATTGTGGAGGGATGAGCGCACGATATTCATTCCCAATGTGAATAGTAGGGAGGCTCAAATAATTTCTTCCACCATCGGTAGAATAATTCAAGTGAACGGCTGTCGTATCGATCTCTCCGACAATGCCTTGATAGGCTACGGAGATAGAAACAGGATAAAATTTTGCTGTCGTATCTTGATCTGGCAGTTTCTCAACAGTAATGTTTAACAAACTCCCGAGTGTAATATTGTGCAGTTTAAATGCCTCCACTATTTGCTTGTAGTGGGGCGTGCCGTTTGTAAGATCATTATCATCATCGTCGGTGAGGATGGTTGCATTGAGGGTCTGAACAAACGCCTCGATCAACCCTTGGGATGAAAACGCATCAGGCGCGTCAGGATGACGGTGCATCATTGTCTGAAATAATTTCGTAGTGATGTCAAGGCCAATGGCTTTTCTGAGATCCCAGAATGCACCTGAAATAATTTCGCCCGAGGTGTGTGGATCGCCGGAAATATCAGTAGGCCATTGTTTGGTGTTTTCACAATTTCGAAGAAGATCGGAGTTGTTTCCATAAAAGGTGACACCGATTCTCGGATCGTCGCGCATCAATGCACTATACACATCAGAGAATCCTTCGCCGAGTGCACTATTGACAATATTGGAATCAGCACCCAGGTCTTGAGTGAAAATAGCGTGTTGAATGCGGTGCCCAAACTCATGAAACACGACGTCTGCGATCTCTGCTGTATTTGAACAGCCACTGCCGGCACTGAAAAAATTGAGTGAGATCGAATCAGGATCGTAAAATGCATTACAAGTCGAAGCGAGATTAACGTTCACCACAATATAGTGATCAATTTCGGAAAGAGCAGGGTCGAGCCGATGGATAAATGAACGCGCCCAATTCACCGAGTAATAGGCGTTGCGCTCTGCGGCATTGCTATTGTTGTCATCGAATGTAAACGATGTAGCAGTGTTACTCAATGGCGTAAACACTGAAGCACTTGCTGCGTCATTGCGGATAACCCCGCAATAAACTCCGTTAAGCGATGCAGTCACGTTTGAGGGTAATGCAGTAATGACTATTCCGTTTGAATCTGTTACTATTGTTTGGTTGGAATTCGTTGTGAGTTTTAGAAATGGTAACGGTACTGGTGTAAGTGTATCGAACGGTGTTAGTAAACGAACCTTTGCTTTTATTGTGACAGGTTGATTTTCTAAAATCGGGTCTTTATGGAAGATTAATCGTGACCGCTTTTCAATTAATTCTCCTGTTAAAGCGTCAAAAGTCATTCTCCATGAACCATGATCATTATCACGAGCACAAAGCTCGTATGCTAAGCGGAGACTTGAGTTGGCATAGTCATTTGTATATACTAATTCAGGCGATCTTGATATTTGTGTACCCGAGCCTAAATATTGATCGGTGATCGATAGTATTTCTTCTATCGTTCGTTTAGGTGTCGCGGCATTTGGTCTTAGCGAGGGGATAGAGTTTCTGATCGCAATGATACTATGGTTGAGCTTGCCAACGGTTACTTTTAGAAATACATCTTGAATCGGGATGGAGTTATACGCGCCTTGATATGTGTAGTCGGTGGTGATAGAAATGTCATTCTTGCCACCATCGAGAAGTTGACACTCATTGGGAATCTGTAGAACAGAATGTGCTAATTCTGTTGCCGCTGCTCTTATCAGGCCTGCCTCAGTAATAATCCCTTGCACTTTTATTCCTTTTGAAGTAAGAGGAAGAGGGGTTGACGGGATAGAAAAAGTTACTGTTCCGTAGGAATTCCTTGTGACGGTACGCCATGTCGTGGATACTTGAGCTAACCCAACTGATGAGGTCATTAGGACCAGAGCCAAAGAAAGGAATAAAAACCGGCGATTGAGAACCATAAATGATAGTGTATATTGAGTAAGTTACACTGTTTTCACAATTATCTATATAATATAACCCGATATTTATAAGGAAGTTTTCCAAAAATGACGTTTATTGAGAATATTTTTTTAGGCTCCTCCCGCAACTTTTTTCCCCGTTTCGGGTTACTATAATGTTGTGACGGGATAAACCATCACAACACGACAATTCTGTCAATTACTGCTATCACAAACCTACTTGTTGGTATGAAAAAACTTTCTACAATCTTATTTCTTCTTCTGGGTGTTGCCACAACTCAGAGTTTTGCTTCGACTGGGACAACCCCATTGCATCCGAGCAAAATTGTTCAGACACTCCCAAGCGTCTATGTTGCACCGCCTAAATATCTCCAACCATTCGAAACATTGACGAATGACGAGCTATTTTATGTAGATACCAATGCACAACAATTTCGCTATGAATTCTTTCCAGGCCAAATCACAATAACTACTGATCAACAAGGTACAACGTTTGTTGACACTGTGCTTGGATATGCAGAACATTTTACAGCACCTTATATAGCATATCTTGATAGTGTGAAAATCCTTTTTGCTTCTATCAATGTTGCTACTTTTGATAACAATAGATTGCTGATCAATGTCAGTGGGCAAAGTGTACAAAATGGTATTCCTTATGCTGGCACTACAATAGATACTGCTTCTATTTTAGCCGATGAGCTTAGCACATTTGTTACTGATCCACCATCAGGTGTTTCTGTCACGATACCGTTGCATCACAAGCGTGTTGCTAAAGATTTCTTTGTATCGGTATTGTCAGCGTTTGACCCAACAAATGAATTTACTACAGACTTCCAAAATCGATTCGCTTTGTTTGGGGATTCTTTAGATTACCCTACCGGAACGACATTTGATAAGAGTATTCATCGTGGATATATCCAAGGTGCTCATTATCAGTTGCCATACACGGGAATTAGTTTTGGGGGCGCAGATCCATTCTACGCAAATTTCTGGATCGTTGCCTATGTCACAAACCAGGTTAGTGGTGTTGAGGACGTAAAACTCTCTGGAAATGCACTTGCACAGAACTTCCCGAATCCGTTCAATCCTTCGACTGAGATCCGCTACTCAACTTCAGAGCACGTCTACACGACCTTGAGAGTGTTTAATGCTCTCGGAAGAGAAGTAAAGACGCTTGTTGACGGTTATGTCGATGCCGGTGAGCACACTGCAAATTTTGCAGCAGAGAACTTGCCATCTGGTACGTATTACTACACACTCAAAGCTGGCAGCTTCACACAAACCAAACGTATGGTTTTGGCGAAGTAATTGCTGAAAGGTTTTACGAAAAAAGCGGCATCATTGGTGCCGCTTTTTTTTATGTGGTCTTTTGAAATAATTGTATCGGACACTCGAGAGTAGTTATCGATGTTGACAGCGATTACAAACATTGATCAAATGAAAAAGACACCAACCGTTCTACCGACAGCAAAGAATTTTCTTGCATTAGAAAAGAAGTACTCTTCTTATGACAGTAGCAAGATCGTCATTGTACAAGCCCCTTACGAGAAGACCGTTAGTTATGGCAAAGGGACGGCAAGCGCCCCTGCGGCGATCATTAATGCTTCGCAGTACGTCGAATTCTTTGATGATGAGTTCTTTCAAGAGATCTGCTTTAAGCTGGGCATAGCAACTCTTCCGGCATTGGCTTATGGTAGTAAGTCGGGCAAAGCGGCTCTTGACCTTTTGCAAAAGAGTGTCGGCGAACATATTGATGCTGATAAGTTTGTCGTTACTCTAGGTGGGGAGCACTCGATCTCAACAGCGCCGATTGCCGCACACTTTGAGAGATATCCTAAGATGTCGGTATTGCATTTTGATGCCCATTCCGATCTTCGCGACAGTTATAGTGGCACAAAGTATAGTCATGCAAGTTTTATGGCTCGTGTTGCCGATGAGACGATGTTTCCTATGCAGCGTGTTGTTCAGGTCGGTATTCGTGCTCAGTGTAAAGAAGAATACGAATTTATTAAAAAGAATAAAATTAAGATATTCTACGCTACCGAGATCCGTCGTGGAAAGCATACGGCAAACTGGCAACAAAAGATCGCGAATGCACTCCCGACCAATGAAGTCTATATCACTTTCGATGTAGATTATTTCGACCCTTCTATCCTTCCAACCACAGGGACACCTGAACCTGACGGTTTTCTTTGGAATGAGACAATGCAGATATTCCGTGAGCTCCAGAAAGCTGGCAAGAAGATCATCGGTTTTGATGTTGTCGAACTTGTGCCAAACTCTGCACAACAACACGCGACCTATCTTGTTGCAAAGTTAGTATATCGGATGTTGAATTTTGCTTTTACAAAATAATTTTAATTATTGAACAGATTAAAGTCAGTTCTGCAAAGAGTTTTACATTGCTTCGGCTAAGTTTGCCGGGCGCATTTGTTTTACTTCTTGCCAATGATGGCAAGCTACCCAATGTCCTGTTTCTTCTTCGATGAGAGCGGGTTCTTCAGCGATACACTTCGGAGTCGCATAAGAACAACGTGATGCAAAATTACATCCGATCGGATAATTCGTCGGTATTGGCACAGTACCTTCGATGGTCATCAATCGCTCTGACTCGATATGGATCTTTGGTATAGAACCAAGCAACCCAACGGTATAGGGATGCAACGGGTTGAAATATACTTCATCTGCGATCGAATACTCGACAATATGCGAAGCATACATCACCGCTACTTTATCAGCGTGTTCAGCGATAACCCCAAGATCGTGGGTGATAAGAACAACACCCATTCCGAGTGACTCCTGTAAGCCACCGATCAGCTCAAGAATTTGAGCTTGAACGGTAACGTCCAATGCAGTAGTCGGCTCATCGGCAATAAGAATTGCAGGGTTGCAAGCAAGGGCGATCGCGATCATTACGCGTTGACGCATACCGCCGGAGAGTTGATGCGGATATTCTTTGTAGCGCTGTTCAGGAGCGGGGATCCCAACCTTCTTCAGCATCTCTATTGCACGGTTCTTTGCTTCTTCTTTGCTGACCTTCTGGTGAAGAATGATCGACTCTTCGATCTGATTGCCAATAGTAAAAACTGGGTTGAGCGAGGTCATCGGCTCTTGGAAGATCATCCCGATCTTGTTGCCGCGAATACCACGCATCTCTTCCTCTGAGAGCTTCAGCAGATCGCGCCCATCGAATAAAATTTCGCCACCGACGATCTTACCGGGCGGGTCAGGAATCAGACGCATGATCGAAAGCGCCGTTACCGACTTACCACAGCCAGACTCGCCCACGACGCCAAGTGTTTCTTTGCGATCAACCGTATAAGAAACGTCATTGACCGCTTTGGCAACGCCATCATCAGTATAGAAATACGTTTTGAGATTTTTAACTTCGAGTAATGCCATCGCTCTTTATAGTGTGATGAGTTAATAGAAAATCTTTCAGTTCTTATCTATTGAGTTTTGGGTCGAACGCGTCTCTGAGACCGTCGCCGAATAGATTGAACGCAAAAACCGCAAGCATAATTGCCAATGCTGGATAGATCGTTAGCCCCCAGTTCGAACCGGCGGCGATGTAACCATATCCATCGTAGATCATTTGTCCCCATGTTGAGGTCGGTGGCTGTACTCCGAGCCCAAGGAATGAGAGAGAAGCTTCGTAGATGATCGCCGTCGCAAAGCCCGCGGTCGCGATGACTATGATCGGTCCTATGGCGTTTGGCAAGATGTGACGGAAGATCGTTCGCATATTGCCGAGCCCAAGAGCGCGTGTTGCTTCAACATATTCTGTTTCGCGGAGCGAGAAAAATTGCCCGCGTACGATACGTGCCATATCCGGCCACCCGGTAATACCGATAGCAAACACGGTTTGCACGAAGCCGAGGCCAAGAGCGATAGAGATCGAGATCACCAATAAGATGGGGGGAATAGACCAAAATACGTTCGTTAGCCAACTGACCGATTCATCAACCCAGCCTCGATAAAATCCGGCGAGGGCACCAAACAACACACCGATGACGATACTCAGTAATTCAGAAAAGAATGCAACCGTGAGTGATACTCTGGCACCATAGACCAACCGAGAGAGGATATCTCTACCGTATCGATCAGTACCTAAATAGAAAGTCGGTTCTTTATGCCAATCGTTTTCAGATGA
>JBBRNY010000117.1:0-7246 GCA_038229915.1 Kapaibacterium sp. (SeqCode)
CTGGCTTGAAGAAGATTGGTCGGGGTTTCGCCGGTATATTTTTTTCGGAATGACGCTCTCGATGCTTGATCTCTTTTTTTCGGGTACGGTCGCTATGCGATCGGCGGATCGGTTGGGTGCTTGAGCTATCGTCGTCAGTATATTTTTGCATAGCATTTGAGAACAACAATACCAGACATTTAAGCCCGTATTTAAAACACGAACGCCGAGGCTGTCATCGCTTCGGCGTTCGCTCACTTTATATGTGAGGGGGCTTCTATACTATACTAATATTATTGTAGCATTTCCAATTGACGCTTTAGCTCATTGACACGATTAGCAAACAGCGGGTCATGGCGCATATCATCAACGATAGTCTGTTGTGCGTGGATCACGGTCGAGTGATCTCGTCCACCAAAATGCAGACCGATCGTATTGAGCGTGCTCGCGGTCAGTTCTTTACAGAGATACATCGCGACTTGTCGTGCCTGCACGACTTCCTGTTTTCTGGTCTTATCACGAAGCAATGCTTCTTCGATACCAAAGAACTTGGCGGCATATTTTTGGATCGTCTCGACCGAAAGTATCGGTGCCGAGCGGCGAGCGACTTTGCGCAAGACATCACGGGCAACTTCGATCGATGGTTCTTTCCCTTCGAGCGAGATCGACGCTTCGAGTGAGATCAAACAACCTTCGAGCTCTCGAATGTTGGTCGAAACGTTCGATGCGATATATTCTAAAATTTCTTGACTAATATCAAAGCCATCGCGCTCAGCCTTGTGACGCAAGATAGCAATACGCATCTCGAGATCAGGCGGTTGGATGTCGGTCGTCAGGCCCCATTGCAGGCGATTGAGCAAGCGGTCATCGATATCGCGCAGTTCTTTTGGCGGGCGGTCGCAAGTCAGGATGATCTGCTTACCGTTGTCGCGAAGTTCGTTGAACGTATGGAAAAAACTATCTTGAGTGCGTTCTTTCCCAGCAAAAAATTGCACGTCGTCAATGATCAAAAGGTCGATCGAACGGTAGAACGTGTTAAAGTCATTAATGCGGTCAGACTGGATCGCTTCGACAAATTCTTTCGTGAAGCGTTCGCTCGAAGTGTAATGCACTCTTACACCCGGAAATTTCTCGATAGCGGCATTACCGACAGCTTGAATGAGATGGGTCTTGCCAAGACCAACATTGCCATACATCACCAACGGATTATAACGAGTACCGCCAGGATTATTAGCCACAGCGACAGCCGCGGCAAATGCAAGTTTATTAGATTCTCCGCGAATAAAATTGTCGAACGTATAGCTCGAATTGATATTCGATTGCAGAGGTGGCTTCGGGGCAGTATTGTTGCCGATCGATGATGGTTTGTTCTCGCGAAGAGGTTCAGACTGATATTCGATCCTATTGACCGGCGACTCGCCTTGCACAACCGAGACCGGCATCAGTGCGATTTCTACACCTTCGATATCTGCCGAGTGCTCGATGCCGATCGTTGCCGATTGGCCGAGATACTCGGCAAGGGCGGTTTCGATCAACGCTTGATAATGCTGCAACACCCACTCGGCGATAAAGCCGCTGGGTGCTATGAGAATAAGTCTCGTACCTTCGAGCGACTTCGCCGTCAGCGGTTCGAACCATGTCGTAAAGCTCTGTGGCGAGACCAACGCTTTGAGCTTCTCGGCGGAGCGCTGCCAAATGGCAGTCGCCGCGCCCAAAAGCTCATCGCTTTGTGCTGGCTCGTTTTGAGCATGTTCCGGTATGTGTCCTCCGCTAGCAGGGGGCATCGAATTATATGATTCTTGCAATGGGGCAGAAACGTTTGCTTCTGCCGGGTCAATTTTTTCTACAAACACTGTTCTTATCAATGATATTCTACTCAATAAGAGTTTCCTTCGGAGCGAACTTCGGAAAGCTCACGCTCAAGGGATGTAATTTTTTTTTGCTTATCGTGAAGCAAGCATTCGAGAAAAGAGAGAGACAGACAATAACAATTTTTAATGAAATCACGGCAATAAGTTAGTCACACTTCAACGCCTTATCAAATCTGAAACTCGCAAGTTATCCACATTCGATTCACACTTTGTTGTCAGCATCTCTCTATACAATGATACAAAATATTTTCGTTGCTTCAAATAAATTATTGTTTTCCGCGTGATAACGAACCAAGAATAATTTTTCCAGAAGCACCGGTTGTCGAAGGTTGATGTATAATATTTTTTTCCAAAAATGCTTTTGCAAAAAATGCAAAAGCGATCGCTTCCTTCGCCTGAGAAGGAATTCCAAACGCGTCTGATCGCATGATCGCACACTTCGGTAGTAACTGTGACAATAAACTCATTAAAAAATTATTATGCACGCCACCGCCGCTCACAATAAGATCACACGTTGGGGAATAGAGTGATGCGTAACGTAATATTTCATTTGCGATCGATCTCGCCGTAAGTTCGGTGACCGTGCGAATCGCATCTGACGCAGTAATAGCTCCCGAATCTATCGCAGTAGCAATTTGTGTTAAAAAATGTGAGCCAAACAGTTCGCGTCCTGTCGATTTTGGCGGTAGCATCTGAAAATAAGGATGTGAAAGCATCTCGGAAAGCAATTGTTCATTGGTAATTGCATTTGCAGCGATCTCACCGCTTTGATCATAAGGTTTTTGGTAATATGTTCGACAGAGTTCGTCGATGATCATATTTCCGGGTCCGGTGTCGTAAGCGATGATCGGCACGTTGCTCTTTGTTGGCGCGATCACGGTAATATTACTGATGCCACCGATATTGAGTGCAATTCTCGTTGTGTCATCCGACCCAAGAAAAACACTATCGAACATCGGTACCAACGGTGCACCTTCACCGCCGAGCGCGACATCGCCGCTCCGAAAATCACTTACCGTATCAATCCCTGTTAATGCCGCAACCGACGCTCCCGAACCAAGTTGGAACGTAGCCCCCACCGGCTCAGCATCACTGGTGACTTTTTCTGGCGCGCTAAGATGGCGCACCGTTTGTCCATGCAAACCGATGGCACGAATATCTTGACGCTGAAGATTATTTGCTTCGAGAGTCTCATTTACTGCATTGGTATAGAGTTTGGCTAACAAGAAATGCGATCGCACGAAAAGATCGAGATCAATTTGCCGAGTCGTTGCAATATGATAGAGCAGATCGCGAACTTCAGACGAAAATGGGTAGGCGTTATGAGCAACAAATTCTACGGTATCACTAAATCGAGCGAGTGCAACATCAATTCCATCAAGACTCGTACCGGACATAATGCCGATATAAAGATCGTTGTTTGAAATTGGAATCTCTGCCATGTTATTTTACAGCAGGTTTTGTGATGACGGGGGCTGTCTCATCAGTGTCGGGTGGTGGAGTGTGGTGTGTTAATTGTACAACGAGATAAAATATTCCTGCAAGCGCAACAAACACGATTACGCGAATAAAAAAAGAATCGCCTTTGACAAGAGCTCGTACTCCTGAAGCGCGGTCTTCACGTCCAAAACTCGAATATCGTTTTTGCCAGAGTGCCATTATGGTTTGCCGATAACGTGACGAGCGATCACGATGCGCTGAATGTGGGAAGTACCTTCGTAAATCTGTAAGCCTTTGATGTCACGATAATAGCGCTCGACAGGATACTCATTCGAATATCCGCGTCCGCCATGAATTAGCACCGCATCCGATGCCGCTTTGAGTGCGGCTTCAGTGGCGTGAAATTTTGCTATTGATGCTTCAAGCGATGATGGTTCGCCGGTATCTTTTTTCCAAGCCGCCAAATACACGAGATAACGTGATGCCTCGAGCGAGGCTTTCATTTCAGCAACCGACGCTTGGATCATTTCAAAATCGCCAATGCGGCTTCCGAATTGTTTTCGTGTTCGTACGAACGATACGGTTGCATCAAGGCACGCCTGATGCACACCCAGAGCTCCTGCGGCTACTCCGAGACGCCCATGGTCAAGAGCTGACATCGCAACTTTGAAACCCTGTCGCTCGCCTCCTAAGACGTTCTCTGATGATACGAAGCATTTATCGAGCGTGATATGGGCATGATCGCTCGCACGATGACCAAGTTCTTTGCCGGGCATTTTTTTTCGATTAAATCCTTTGCTTGCAGTGTCAACAATGAAAGCAGTGATAGCACCATGTGGCTTCTCATTATCCAACCTTGGTAGTTTTGCGAAAACTATTGCGATCGAGGCGATATTCGCGTTCGTGATCCAAATTTTTTCGCCACTGAGTTCATAGCCTCCATCAACAGGGGTTGCTGTTGTTTGGATGTTTGCCGCATCACTTCCGGCTTCGGGTTCGGTCAGGCAATAACAGCCAATCGATTTAGCACTTGCGAGTAATGGAAGATATTTTTTTCGCTGCTCATCATTCCCCCATTGGTTGATACATTGCATTACCAACGATGAATGCACGGTCATAAAACCCCGAACGCTTGAACAAGCTCTGCCGAGTTCTTCATAGACCATTGCCAGAGCGACCGAAGTCATTCCACTGCCGCCAAATGCTGTTGCGATCGCGCCACCGAGCAAACCAAGCTCTGACATTCGCGAAACAAGCGAGAGAGGCATTGCGCCAAGCTCATCCATTTCACGCGCTAACGGTGACACTTCATGCTGTGCAAAGTCACGAGCAATTGTTTGCCAGTGGAGTTCGTGTTCGGAATGTGAAAAATCCATTACGTGAATTTACGAAGGGAAGAGATGAGTGATGTGAAAAATCAAAAAAACGATTAATCAACGACGGCAATACCTTCAATTTCAAGCAACGCATCATCCTCAAAAAGAGAAGATACTTCGACAAGCGTCATTGCCGGGAAATACTTTCCGAAGAAGGTGCGATACACATCGCCAAGCTCGCGAAGATGTTTCTTGTACAAATCTTTATCTTTTACGAACAGATTGAGTTTGACGATCGAGGTCATTTCACCGTTACCGGCACGGACGGCGATCTGCAGATTCGTCAGTGCTTGTTTGAACTGTGCAACCATATCTCCGGGAAACACCACGTTGCCATTACTATCAAACGATACTTGACCCGCGAGATAAATTGTCGTACCGCTGGTGACTTTTACAGCGTGTGCATAGCCGATAGGTTTGACGAGCTCTTCGGGATTAATGACTTGGTGCATAGAATTAGAACGCTGGGTTGACAGAAGTTTTTGGTTCGGGCTGTTCGAACTCCGGCATATAGATCAAATTATCGAAACGTCCGACATTCCCTCTGAATGCCACACGGACGTGACCGATCGGTCCGTTACGTTGCTTACCGACGATCACTTCGGCGGTGCCTTCGGTTGGCTTGCCGTCGTCGTAGTTTTCGATCGAATATGTTTCGGGTCGATAAATAAACATCACGATATCAGCATCTTGCTCGATCGCACCAGACTCACGAAGATCAGAAAGCATCGGGCGTTTATCGGGGCGACTTTCGACACCACGATTCAGCTGGCTCAGGGCGATCACCGGCACGTTTAACTCTTTGGCAAGAGCTTTGAGCGAACGCGAGATCGTCGAAATTTCTCGTTCGCGCGAGTCCATCGAACGCGTAACTTCCATCAATTGTAAATAATCAACGATCACCATACCGATATTTTCTGTCGCTTTGAGACGTCGGCATTTTGCGCGAAGCTCAAGCGGGGTAATGCCGGCTGTATCGTCAATAAAAATTGGGGCTTCGTGAAGGCGACTGATGGCATGAGATACTTTTTTCCAGTCTTCGCCCGAAAGTTTTCCTTTACGGGCAGACTGCATATCTACTTGTGCTTCGGAACAGAGCAAACGCAACACCAACTGCTGCGCACCCATTTCGAGCGAAAAAACAGCAACCGGCACACGATGTTCTTTTACAGGATTGAGTGCGGCGTTACGTGCAAGCGTCAGCGCGAGTGCGGTCTTGCCTTGCGACGGACGTGCCGCAAGAATAATAAGATCGGTTTTTTGCCAACCGCTCGTGAGTTCGTCAAGATCGGTCAAGCCCGATGCAACACCAGTGACGGCAGTATGATGGTCATGAATGAATTGCAAATGCTCCATCGCCTCGTGCGACAGTTTATCCATTCGCATAAAACTGCGGCGGTGGCGCGTTTCCGAAAGTCGAAAGAGTGATGACTCAGCTTGATCGAGCAATTCGAATGTATCGTCTTCGCCTATAAACGCACGAAGTTTTACTTCTTCGCAGGTACGGATGAGTTCGCGAGCCAAATATTTTTCCAACAACAAACGAGAATGCGCTTCGACGTTTGCAGTGGTGACAACTTTTGATGTGAGTTCGACAAGATAGGCGGGCCCGCCTATTTCTTCGAGCGTACCATTGAGCCGGAGGCGGCTGGTGACACTCAGTAGGTCGATCGGCTCCGATTTCGAATCGAGATCAACCATCGCACGATAGATCGCAGTATGTCCCTCACGATAGAATGGGCTATCTTCGAGTGTACGGTCGCCAAGGACTTCCATCACTTTGTTGGCGGCGACTTTATCGATCATCATCGCTCCGATGAGCGACTGCTCGATCTCGACGGCTTGTGGTGGAATAAGACCACTGCCCGATACACGCTCATACAGCTCGCTAAAGCTCTTGAGATAGGCTCGAGATTGGCGTTTGCCGATCGTTTCTTTTGCTTGAATTGGTATTACACTCACAACCGTTAAACTCGTTTTTTATAATGAAGATTGCAAAACTACTCCATCATTACGATGAAACAATGCACAAGTTATCAAAGTGGATATGTGGATAAAAAAAACGCCCCGTTTTTGTGTCGGGGCGTTTATATAATCTAATGTCACTCTGTTCGAAATGACATCCCAAAAATACTATTTAATAAATTTCACTTCGACTCTACGGTTTTGTGCTCTTCCATCATCAGTATCGTTGGTGGCGACGGGCACTGCATCGGCATAGCCTTTCGATGAGAGTGTTGCGTTGTTGCAACCTTGCGAAACCAGATACTCGACTACGGCTTGCGTACGTTTTTTCGAGAGGTCGAGATTATATTGATGAGTGCCTTTGTTGTCAGTATGCCCACCGACTTCAGCTTTGACGTCAGGATTTTTCTTCAAGATCTCTGCAAGGCGATTGAGCTCAGGATATGATTCCGGCTTCAGGGTTGCTTTGTCAAAATCGAAAAAGATGTTATTGAGACGGATCGCTGTTTCTTTCTCACGCATCGACTTGATCGAGACAAGCACAATATTCTCTGTGAGTTTCGTCGCTTCGGTTTTTCCGCGAAGATCAACATTCTTCGAGATCGGATAATACCC
>JBBRNY010000118.1:0-7038 GCA_038229915.1 Kapaibacterium sp. (SeqCode)
TGCCGAAGGCGAAATCACACAGCGTGAAATCCCCGCTGCAAAAGTTCTTGTAATCACTCATGTCGGTCCTTATGATGATCTAAACAAGGCTGGGTCTGCACTTGCGCATTATATGAAAGAGAATAAGTATAAATTTATCGACCCTTGCTGGGAGTCTTATATTACAGACTCGGCGAGCGAGCCGGACCCAACCAAATGGATAACAAAGCTCTATCAGCCGATGGAATAATCTTCTCAATATACTCTGCTTCGGAACCGCTATTGCTTAGAAGAGATTAGAATGCCTATCAATCATTCTTGTAATCATCTCGTATGAAGAATTTCTTTTCACGGTACGGATTTGCATTGACGATCATCGGCATCGTGATCTTCAGATTTATCTATAGCCTGACGACGGAGTTTTGGTTTAAGGATGAAGATGTCTTGCAAATATATCTCATTGGTCTAAAATCTTTCACGACGCACACGTTTCCGTATTTCGGTGCCGATCTTGTGTACAATGGCTCGCAGATACCCGGCGGCTTACAAGGATATATTGTTTCCGCATTATGGTATGTCTGGAAGATACCTGAAGCGCCGTTTATTGTTTTGAATATTGTTCTTACGCTCAGTCTTGGTTTCTTGGCTTGGTATCTCTCCAAACGTTTGCAGGATATTTCGCGAATATTTGTTTGGATATATGTTTTTCTGATCCCTTGGTCTATCTGTTATTTTACAAGAATTATTAATCCATCGCACCTCATACCGGGTGCAATATTGTTTTTCATCGGAATATTTGAGATCTACCCGTCGATACGAAAAAATATTATTCCGCTATGGCTTTGTTTCTACTTCTTGGGTTTTGGTATTCTTTGGATATTTCAATTGCACATGTCGTGGGTATTGCTTGGGCCGTTCACGGCAGTCGCATTTTATTTCTTGTTGCGCACAAAGAGTATCACTGCTATTTCAAAAAGCACTATCTCTTTTCTGCTTGGATGTTTGACCACAGGAAGTTTATTGATCCCGACACTCATAAACTTCGGGCTCTCGGCGCAGAAGGGGAAAAGCGTTTCGGGTATGGTCGAGCTCCATCTCGAGAATGCGACAAATATTTTTAAGCTACTTTCGACGTTTCTTGCTTATGGGTGCTTTGATGTCTCGCGGTTTATCGGCGGCAATACCGATGAACGGATGCTGTTCTTGAAAGACTATTTCTGGGCGGCTCCGTTTACTATTGCTGTCGCACTTGTCGGGCTTGCTCAGGCTTTGTTCTTGTTGTACACTTTCTTTCGCAAGAAAAAAGATGATGTAATGCTTCGCAATGTAACGTATCTTACGATCAGTTCTTTTTTATTGTTTTTTGTGATGTCGCTCTTTTCGCGAGTATCACCGCCTTCGCATGCGGCCGTGATGTTTTTCCCGATGTTAGTGATGTACTCATTGTATGCCTATCGTGAACTTCTAAAAAAACGATGGGTACGACGCACGTTTTACATTACATTCTCTTCGGCTGTGATTATGTACGTTGCTATCGCGATGAATAATTATCGGACGATCTCGATGTATAACAATAGGGAAGTGATCGTTCGGGCACTCGAACAAGATGATTATACCCTCGTGGGGAAGCGGCGTTACGAGAAGTAGCTTACTCTTTCGACATCATTCGTTCGGCAACTTGCTTGCCGAGCGCGCGTGATTGTTGTGCCGCGTCGAATGCGCTATCGTTCTGCTTTGCTTTGAGTGGACTTGTTTTTGATGGTACCGAATTGGTTGTCATAAAACGGGTGCGCTCAGCCGGATCGACGAAGGTCGCTTTTTCGGTAGAAAGATGCTCTTGCTTTGAACGCCACGAATGCTGGGTGCCCTCGGCGGCAAGCATGATCAAATGATTGGTGCGATATTTTGTATTAAGCTTATCAAAGGTTTTCATTACGGCTTCGTTCTTGCGAAGCGATACTTCGTCGGAATAAAAATTTAATTGCATCTCTTTTGCCGGAGCAAGATCGGTCAGCATCACCCCAAGTTTTTGATACTTAAATCCCTCGCGATATATTTGTTCAAGCAAACGGTGAACGTGCGCAATAAGCGTCGGAGTGTAGGACGTGGGCTGAGCAAGAGCATCGCTTACGGAGTTAGAATACTTTTCATCAGTATTAAAACGATTGGTATGGATAAATACGCCGGCTTGTCCGGCAACTAAATGATGAGCGCGCAGAGATTCGCTTGCCATACCAATAAAAAGCGCGGCTGCTTCTTTGAGTTCGGGAAGTGTCTTGACATATCTGCCAAACGAACGTGAACGCATAATTTGCTTCGGTGGCGCAACATTGGCTTCGACAGGAATGCACGGAATGCCGCGAAGCTCCCAGACCATCTTTAAGCCGCCAATATGCAGATGATCGAGTATCCATTTGTCGGGTTGCGAGATCAGTTGGAGTGCTGTTTTAATATTGTATTGCTCAATGAGCATCGCCGCAAATTTCCGACCCACACCCCAAAGATCGCCAACCGGTAATGAGCTGAGATAATCATTGCGTTTTGGGTCACCACAGATATTCAGCACCCCTTCGTATGAAGGATCTTTCTTGCAAAACTCGGCAGCAACTTTCGTCAGTGTTTTTGTCTCAGCAATACCGACCGAAACGGGTATGCCGACCTCAGTTGAGACCCGATCGCGAAGCCCGCGTAAATAATGCTCGGGGCGCTTCCATTCTAAGCCGTTCATATCAATAAATGCCTCATCGACAGAATAGACTTCGACTTCGGGTGAGAAGTCGCGCACGACCGACATTACTTGTTCGGAGATCTCCATATATAGATTAAAATTCGCGCTGAAGGTACGGACGTTATGTTTTTTGAAGAGCTCACGAAATTGATATGCGGGTCCTGCCATCGAGACTCCGAGTGCCTTCACTTCGTTCGAGCGCGAGATCACCACTCCGTCGTTATTCGACAGCACCACTACGGGTTTGCCATTGAGCGAAGGATCGACCTTGCGCTCGCAGGAAACATAAAAATTATTGCAATCAACCAGCGCGATCATAGGTGCTTGTATATATACCCTATAACTAATAGGCACCTATGAAGGGGTTCCGAAAAAACGAAGCTATCGGATGCCGCGAACCAATAAATGCCGACGATGTTACCAATGATGACTCTAATTTTTACTTTGCAATGAGACTCAAATTATTCTCCATTTCTCTATTGTTGATACTATGCGGTTGCGCCGGTAGCTCTGAGCCAACTCCTCAGGACCAGCAGATCGTTTATACTCATCCTCTCGCACCACCGGGCAAGACCACGGTATTCCTTGACGGAGTTCAATATCCATTCGCTGATAATCTGAATTATGCAGAGTATTATGTTGGCGATGAACTCGAAGAAGAGTATCGATATTATACTGATCGGGGCCACCACTCATTCTTTAATATTGATCTGAATGCGAATACTAATTATGTTCAATTCCTGCTCTTAGATAAAGCGATCGCACTGGGCACCTATGAACTCAGAGATCTTGGCGATAGTGCTACGGCAGGACCAATGTGTATCAGTTATGAATTAGATGATTCACTGACCAATACGAAAGTATTGAAGCTGAAAAAAGGTTTGTTGCAGATCACCAAAGTAGATGTTGTTCATAGCAGGCTCTCGGGTATTTATAGTTGCACGGTTGAAGACTCTACGAAGAAAACTACCCATATAATAGAAGGGTCGTTTACTGATATTTTCTATAAAGATGGAGCGAAAGGTGGCGAAGCCGTGACTACGGAGGTATTAGGAAACAACTGGACTTCGAAATTTACTTCGGGTGCATATTTTCACGGATTTGGGAATAGCCTCGGACAGGGCATCAAGCCCGATTATTTTGCGATCTACGGGAGAACAGATGAATCGCCGACTGATGGATATGAATCACTGACGATCTTTATTAAAAAACCGATCCATCCCGGGACGTATGACATTGATTCTGGTTGTACCTACTATGGGAAATATCGATATGATTCGCCGACCCAGTCGTATATCCTGACGCAAGGAGATACGAACACGGTAAAAATTCAGAATGCGGTTGTCGTTAGTGATTATGATGTCATCCGGCAAAGAATATCCGGGACGTTCGATTATACTATTATTGATAACTCATCGCGCTCACCAATGGCAATTCGTAGCGGACGATTTATTCAACTCGCTTGGTGGTAAAAAAACTGGAAGTGATCTATTCTTTTTCTAATGTGAAGTGCGGGTTGTAAATGACTCCGAACACATTTCCAAAAGGATCGAGAACGGTTGCGACCACAATACCTCCGCCGACTTCTTGTGGGGCATGGTGTGCCGTTGCGCCAAGGGATAAGAGTCGTTGATAGACCGACTCGACATCATCTACTCCCCAATACATATCGGCATTTGTGCCGAGAGTGATATTATTCATATTCGGATCAAGCCCGAACTCGTAACCACTGATATTAAAGCCGACATAGAACGGCTCATCAAAATAGGGAGCGACTCCGAATAACTCGGTGTACCACGCTTTTGCTTTGTCGAGATCGGCTACATGAAAGATGGATGTCCGAAGCCCGAGAAATGAATTATTCATCTATTTATTTTTCTTTGGTGACCAAATTTGTGCCAGAGGCATACGTTCATCTTCTTCAAAATGTTCTGTCAGACGGCGTTTATGTGCTGATAGGATATCACCTCTGGTTATAATACCAACGAGCTTAGATGGAGCATTCCGAGTCAGCACGGGTAAGCGACCAACATCATGATTAACCATGTGATCGGCAGCTTCGCGAAGCGTACAATCTTCATAGACGCAGACTGGTGTTCGTTTAACAATATCGCGCATCAGTGCTTTAGCGCTGACGGTATTATTAATAATATCGCGTCGAGTGAGCACACCGATCAACAAACCTTTATCAAGGATAGGAAAACCTTGATGAGAAGAGTCACTACCACCTTTTTTAATCCACTCGCAAACTTCTTCGACGCTTTGCGATGCTTCCAATGTAATTGGCTTCGTCGAATTAATATCCCTGACCAGAACTTGATCAAGAAAATCGGCTTGGTAATCACTGGGGACTCGAATACCACGACGAGCGATTTTTTCGGTCATGATGGTATTTTTCATCAGTAAACTCGAAACAAGATAGGCAACAGAACACCCTCCGATAAGCGGCAAGAGACTAATTGGCTGAAGAGTAGTTTCAAACGCCATTACTACAGAAGTGAGCAAAGCGCGAGTGGCGCCGGCAAACAACGCCGCCATACCGACAAGGGCTGCGATACGGATGTCAAGCCCGGCTGCAGGAAATGCAGACAAAGCTAACGCTCCGAAAGCAGTGCCTAATCCTGCCCCGATCGTAAAAAGCGGTGCCATTGTTCCGCCGGACGTACCGCTGCCAAGTGATATAGCCCAAGAGATAAATTTAACGACACATAAAATTAATATGACTTGCGAGCTTAGACTATGGGAGAGGATATCAGTGATGTTATTGTATCCAACACCGAGTGTGCGGGGGATCGCATAGCCACAGATGCCGACGGCAATAGCACCAATAGCTGGCCACCACATCCAATGGATCGGAAGCTTTTCAAACAGATCTTCAACAAGATAAACAGCCTTCGTAATATACACTGAACAAACGCCAACTAATGCTCCGATCGCAATATATAGCGCTAGTGCCGATGAGCTTGGTTGAGATATTGTTGGCATAGCAAACACCGTAATATTGCCCTCAAAAGCAATACGAACGGCATCAGCAGTAACTGCTGCTAAGGCAATAGGAATAATTGAACGCGCTTTAAACTCAAAGAGTAATAACTCAATTGAAAGGAGTATCGCGGCAACAGGTGTGCCGAAAATAGCAGTCATACCGGCGGCAGCCCCTGCGGTAAGAAGTATTTTTCGCTCATTGGCGGTCGTCGGTAGTAGCTGACCTAATACAGAACCCAAGGCACCACCAGTGGCAATGATCGGGCCTTCGGCGCCAAACGGTCCACCGGTGCCGATCGCTACTGCAGAAGAAATTGGTTTTAGAAAGGTGATCCAAGGGTGGATCTTGCTTTTATTGAGCAACACTTGCTCCATCGCTTCGGGGATCCCATGCCCACGGATCGCGCTTGAACCATAGCGCGCCATCAGACCAACGATCAACCCACCAATGATCGGTACAGCGATCACAAGCACGCCGAGTTTATTGCCGGCGGGAGAAATGCCTTCAAACGAAAAACGACCGTAGAACGAGATGTTTGTAAACAGCGCAATGAGCGCCTGCAAACCTTGCGCAATAAAAACGGTTGCACTCGCTAAGAGAATGCAACCGAGTGTCA
The DNA here is from genome assembly GCA_038229915.1 of Kapaibacterium sp. (SeqCode). Classification (GTDB taxonomy): domain Bacteria; phylum Bacteroidota; class Ignavibacteria; order Palsa-1295; family Palsa-1295; genus JAFDZW01. Next base: position 6,310 of record JBBRNY010000118.1, read on the forward strand.
AAAGAATTGATCGTTTGTCGAACTGTGCTTGCTGACGAGGTACGTTGATCGTTTCAAGTGAGGCGCTCAGCCCAGAAGTAATGGGTAAGCCTTCGGTCGTTGAAGCCTTTCGTATATCATCAGGTGTGTGCACTATAGTTTTGTTTTTTTCTTCTTTGGTTTTTTTACGGCTTCTTTGTCAGTAAAGAGCATCGGAGCGGGGCTGTTATCGAGCCCACAGAGTTCGAGCATCTCGACAAGGCGCTCGTCAAGCTGACGACGTGACTTGGTCGGCATTTCTTCGAGTGCAACGATAAGCCAGTCCTGACGTGCATTCGGAGCTTTCGCAACAATTTTTTTGCCTTTTGGTGTGAGATTGAGCACAAGCTGACGCCCATCATCGATGAAACGCTCTCGACTAACAAGACCTTTTTCGACAAGCCGTTGCACCACGACCGACACCGAGCTTTGATGGGTCAGGGTACGATCAGCAAGATCATTGAGCGATAAATTCTTTTCTTCTTCAAGCTTTTTCAGCACAAACAGTTGCGCCGCCGAAAGCCCGACCTTCTTCTCAGAATTACGCGAAGCGACGCGTAACGATTGTACTAACCGACGGATCGAAATAATAATACTGCGAGTTTCGTTAGAAACTGTTGGGGGAAGTTTGCTCATACTATTTGTTTTTATATGGTTTCCCATATTGCGTAGCGCTACTACGAAAATATAGGCGTGGTAGTTCCGTGAAAA
>JBBRNY010000119.1:0-6944 GCA_038229915.1 Kapaibacterium sp. (SeqCode)
AGCTAAAGGAATTGCGAAGGCGCTTATTGATTTTTTGTAAATTTGTAACATGTACACAACACCCCCAGAGTATTTCTGTAGATTACACCACATTCGACCACGATTTAAAAGCCAGGTTGAAAGTGTCCTGATCTATCTTACATCGGAAATATCTAAGTTAGGCGAAATGCCTATTGATGGATTTGCGACAACGGTAAACAATGCTATCAGACTTTTTGGTGGTAATGCTCGAAGTAAGGCAAAAACCATTAATAACTGGAGAACCGAGATAACTTCTTTATTTGGGTTGATAGTATTTAACCATAATGAGAACACTTGCGCACCAGGTGAAATATCCATTAAATTGGCAGAAGAGCAAGACCTAGTTCAATTTTTTAAGTATTTTCTCTATTACTTCCAATATCCTGGTGGGCATTTAAAACCACTTGAAACAAAGAAGCTGATAGAAAAAGGTGTTAAATTTAAGCCCGCAAAATACATTCTAAATTTGTTGCAAGAAGGTGAAAAGATAACAGAGAAAAGATTTCATATTGATAAAGCAGAATTAACTCATTGTGTCTTTAATGATTTAAGGGTAACGCGAGACAACGTCGAGCCATCTTTAGTCGTCAATTTGCTTGTAGAGAATCGAAAGAATGGAATAGAATACGAGTGGGAGGGTGACATAATCAGGTATGCCGGAGATATTTTAGATTATTTGGTAATAGCAGATTTACTCGTAGCTCATGGGAATAAGTTTTATCTAAACCTTGCTGAACGAGAGACTATCGTTGCATTTATACAAAATGAATCGTGGTTTGAAGATTATAGTCCTTTCTATGGACGGGATAATATCACACTAGAAGAAATAAAAATTACCCAAGACAACTGGTTTAGATATGTCAACCGGGACTTAGGGGACAATATATTTAAAACAGACCTCCTGAAATACTTGGGGGTAGAAGAACAGGGATATGAGAAACTTGTAGAATCAGCGATAGAGGAGTTTTATAAAGATAGGTTGGATGGCGAATTCATAAGAACAAAAGAAATTGGTGACTTTGGTGAAAACCTTATATTGGGTCACGAATTTATGCGGATAAAACAAGGAGATAGAGAAGACCTGCTTCATCTTATAAAAAAGATACCAACCGCGCTTGCAATGGGATTTGACATCTCAAGCGTAGAATTGGACACAACAAAAAGATTCATAGAAGTCAAAACGACGATTAGTAATAAGAATGTTAATTTTTTTAATTTTCATTTAACGCCAAATGAATGGAGTTGCGCAGATTCTTTTAGAGCGCGATATTTTGTCTATAGACTATTCATAACTAAAGATGCAAGTAAGCTGTTTATCATTCAAGACCCAGTCGGCAAATATAAGCTTGACCATCTTAGGATGACACCTCGTGATGGAGCCGATATTATTTTTAGCGAAAAGGTAGGTTCTTGGGAAAAGTTGCTGATATGGAAAGATTGAAGGTTGTATCTTTGTTTAGTGGTTGTGGCGGCATGGACTTAGGTCTTGTTGGTGGCTTTAGCTACTTAACAAAATACTATGATAAACTTCCATTCCAGACAATCTATGCTGCGGATAATGACCCATATTGTGCTGCAATCTTTGATTCTAATTCGGACATTAAATGTGATGTCATTGATGTAAAGGACATCGTCCCATCGTTGATACCTGACCACGATATTTTGATTGGCGGCTTTCCTTGCCAATCGTTTTCAATCGTAGCCCAAAATCCACCTCGGCTAGGTTATGATGATGAAAAGGGGAAATTATTTTTTGAAATGGTCGAAATATTAAATGAAAAAAAACCACGATTCTTTATTGCCGAAAATGTAAAGGGATTGCTGTCTGCTAATAAACGTCAGGCTTTTCCATTAATACTAAACGAATTTAGGAAAGCAGGTTATGATATAAAGTTTAGATTGCTCAATGCATCAAATTTTGGGATACCTCAAAAAAGAGAACGTGTTTTTATAATAGGTTTTCGTGATTATGATGACTATGTGTCGTTTGATTTCCCTACGCCGACCACTTTAAATAAAAATCAAAAACTTACCCTTAGATCAGTAGTTTAACCCCATGAAAATATAGAAGAAAAATACTACTTCTCACAAAAAGCAGTCGATGGGATGCTTAGGGTTCGTGAAAAAATGAACAAGGGAAGAGCCCAGAGCATGGATGAACCATGCAATACCATTAGTTCTCATTTAACCAAGAACAGCCTTAATAGTACTGATCCTGTCCTCAAAGTGGGTGAACGTTATAGGAGGTTTACCCCCAGAGAAGCAGCAAGAATTCAATCATTTCCAGAGGAATTTCGCCTTGACTCTGTATCAGACAATAGAAAATATAAAGCGATTGGAAATGCAGTGCCTCCAGTACTAATGTGGTATGTTGGCTCTGCGCTACTTGATGTTATTGCCGAAAAAAGTTTGGGACATCAACTGTTGTACACCACGCCCTCAACTCCTCTTTAAAATTATTATTTTGCTTTCCGGATTCTACTAATTCCGCTTTTTAAAAATGCTCTTTCTTGTTCTGAGAAGAAACCGAAAATGAAGAGTCCTGCGATCGCTGTTATGCTTAAGGCGATGCGAAGCAGTAAGATCGGCAATAAGTCTGTGACAACGCCTGTCAGGACGAGCACTCTTTCGAGTGCGAAGATCGCGCCAATATCAAGAGCAAGCAAACCAATACGTTTCCATTCATACGGAACAGGATAGGCTTTTTTTGATGGGAGATAGATCGCATACGCCATCACTGCATAGGCCGCAAGGGTTGCGAGTGCGGCACCCATAATACCGAGAATGGGAATGAGCAGAATATTTACGATGATGTTCACCACAGCTCCGATGCCGGTGATCAGCGGCAACACTTTGTTGCGTTCTTTAATATAAATGCCCGCAATAAAATTGGTGTACATCCCCTGAAAAATATAGGCGAACAGTATGACCGGAATAATATTCATCCCGGAAAGATAATCGTTGCGAAGCAATTGCCGCCCGAAGATCGGAGTCGAAAGAAGATAAGGGAGAAAAAATGAAAGGAGCAAGAACGCCACTCCGGCGATCAGCATAAAATAGGTGAAGATACGTGCAAAGAGCAAACGCGCTTTTTGGTCGTCGGTTTTGTGCTGACGCATAAAGAAGGGCCGCCACGCATACTCGAACAAACTGACGAAGACCATCATAATAAAACCCATTCGATAGTTTGCTTGGTAGATTCCGACAGCACCAAGCCCAAGATACATCTGCACGATCGGTCGGTCGATCACTTGCACCATCATCGCACCGATATATGCCGGCACGTTCGTGAGTCCGAACGGCAGCATTTTTGTTAGTGATTCACGGTTGAGTATCGGTTGCCATTTTGCAATGATCGTCGGCAGTAAGAGCAAAAATTGCAAAGCCGATGCGATCAGGTTTGCAATAAATATTCCCTCAACCCCCAAATGAAAACCAAGGATGAGCACAAAATTTAGTACGAGCGTTACAACGATCGTTGTTAATTTTATCGAAGCAAATCGCTTTGCCTGATGCTCTAATCTCAGATCAGCAAACGGAAGCGCCGTCAGAGCATCGAACAATAAAATAAAAGACGAATACCTGACAATGCGAATGAGCATCGGCAGCATTGGGGTGATGTCAAGCTTCGGATCAAAGAATAGCGGATGCGCTAATGTCGGCGCAAGAACCAGTAGTATAAGCGTGAGCACAGCCGTCACCAGAACGATCAGATTGAACGAGCCGCTGAAAAGAATACCTTCTTGATGTTGGTTTCTTATGTCGGATTCGCCTCGCGCCGCATACCGAAAATATGCCCCTTCAAGGCCGAGCGGGTAAACAACATTCAGAAATGCGATCCACGTATAGAGCACACTCGAAATACCGTACTCGCTTGTCGAGTGCAAGACGTTTACATAAAACGGCACGAGCAAAAAATTTAAAAATCGCCCGATGACGGTACTGGTACCGTAGATCAGGGTTTCTTTCGAGAGAGCGGCGAGTTCTTTACGCATTGGCTTCAAAAATACGGCTGTATTGAAATGTTGTTACGGACTTCCGCGAAGTTGTATTTTTGAATAATAGTAAATCATTATGAATTTCTTACTTGGATATGGCGGTGCGCTCACCATTGCGATCATTTCGTATCGGATGAAAGCACTTGCGTTTAGCGGAGCTATCGCTGCATTTGTCATTGGCGGCACGATCTTCGGCTTTGGCGGATGGTCGGCCTCGATCGAGCTTGTTGCGTTTTTTCTCAGCGGCTCGCTTCTTTCAAAGCTCAATGAGAAACACGGCGGCAAGCGTGATTGGCGTCAGGTGGCTGCTAACGGTATCGTCCCGATGCTTGCCGTGGTATTGCTCTATTTCCGTCCCGATCTCCGTGAGGAGGCAACGCTGATGTTCCTTGGCGCACTGGCGACGACTACTGCCGATACGTTCGCAACCGAGATCGGCATACGATTCGGCAAAAAGACATTCGATATTCTGACGTTTGCTCAAAGCACCAAAGGTTTATCGGGCGGGGTATCAGTTGTCGGACTGATAGCCAGTATCTTCGGTGGGTTGCTTATTGCCGTGCTATCATTTTATCAGCCCGATACTGACGGCGGTCTTTGTGGGCTTGTATTCGTAAAAGTTATTCCTGTCGTGACCATAGCTGGATGTTGCGGCGCATTGGTCGATAGTATTATCGGTGCATCACTGCAGGCGAAGTATAGAACATTAGGCGGCGTAGTGATCGAGTCGGAACAAGGCGGTGCAAAGTTGATACAGGGCTCATCGCTAATCGGTAATAATGCAACAAATCTCATCGCTTCGATGATGGGCGCACTTGTCGCAGTCGGAATTTCGGGGTGGCTTTAAAATAAAAAAGCACACCTTGCATTTCGACAACGTGTGCTCTTTTGAAATTGGTGATCTTAGCGATCAGAAGCAGGCTTCCAAGCGAGATCAACCGGTCCGGTATAGTCTGCTGCCGGGCGGATGATACGATTGTTAGAATACTGTTCAAGCGCATGAGCAGCCCATCCGGTGATGCGGCTCATAGCGAAGATCGGAGTATAGAGATCAAGCGGAATGCCCATCAAGTAATAGGTGCTTGCCGAATAAAAATCAACATTCGCATAGAGCTTCTTTTCTTTTAAGATAAGCTCTTCGACCTCGTGCGAGATCTGATACCACTGCTTTTGTCCGGTACGCTCGCCCATTTCTTCGCTGAATTTGCGAAGATGTGTTGCGCGTGGGTCTTCGGTGCGATAGACACGATGACCAAAGCCCATGATCTTATCTTTGCGCGCCAGAGCATCAAGCACCCATTCGCGAGCGCGAGTTGGGTCAGCGATCTTCAGGAGCATACGCATAACCTGTTCGTTGGCTCCGCCGTGAAGCGGTCCCTTGAGGGCACCAATGGCACCGGTAACGGCTGAATAAAGATCAGAAAGGGTAGAAGCGATAACGCGGCAGGTAAAAGTAGAGGCGTTGAATTCGTGATCGGCATGGAGCGTGAGTGCGGCATCGAACATCTTCACGACTCGCTCATCCTGCTCTTTGCCAAGAAGCATAAACAGAAAATTTGCGGCATGGCCAAGGTCTTTGCGGGGCTCAGGCATTGGGCGTCCATTACGATGAGCATCATAATATGCGGTGATCAGCGGAAGCTGAGCCGTGATACGAATAGCTTTTTCAACATTTGCCGCGTTCGAGCCATCTTCGACGTCGGCGTAATAAAAAGATAACTCGCTTGTGAATGTCCTCAAGATTGCCATCGGGTGGACATTCTTTGGCGATGCGAGAATTTTTTCTTTAATCTGCTTCGGCAGTTCACGTGCCGCAACGAGTTTTGCCGAGAACTCAGCTAACTCAGATGTATTTGGGAGCACCCCATAGAGCAAGAGATACGCCGTCTCTTCGAAGCTGCCTTTGACGAGGTCATGGATGTCATATCCGTAGTAGGCTAAGATACCTCGTTTGCCGTCGAGGAAGCATATATTGCTTGTTCCGGCAACGATGTCTTCGAGTCCTGCTTTTGGTTGGGCTGCTTTTGAGCCGGTGGCGATCGGGGCTGTTATAGATTCGCTCGACATACTGTTCCTTTTTTATACAGGATGGTTAGATAACTAAGCGTTATGAGTATAGCACGTAACAAACAGCGTCCGGTGTAACAAATTTACTAAATACTAGCAAAAATACCATTGCAGTATTGTAACTTTTTGCCTGCATTTGCGCGTACACCACAGAACGAAAAACTGTTGTATTTTTGTAGGGATGGCAAAAAAATGTGGTAATTTCGCATTGCCAACATGTGATAGGTACTAAAAATTTGAAAAAGCTGAGAAGGAGCCTGATATGAATTTTACTGTAGAACAACGAGACCGTGCGGCGATCTTTCGCCCACAAGAACCGCGGCTTGATTCGCTGCTGGTCCCTGAACTCAAAGCAGAGTTTCTGATCCTCGCTCAACCTGATGTCGAGAAATTGATCGTAGATCTGTCCGATGTCGAGTATGTCGATTCCGCCGGACTTTCGGCGTTGCTACTTGCTCGTCGTCAGCAGGTCTCACACGACGGTGACGTTCGTTTGGTGGGCGTACGCGACGAAGTAAGGTCTTTACTTGAGCTTACCCAGCTCAATCGGGTATTCCCGATCTATGAGACGGTACAGGCGGCTCTCGAAGCACCACAGCTTTCGACGATCCATGTTCCCGGCGATGGGATAGACTCGACTACATCGGCATTGTCTTCAGGAATGAAGGCTGCTGCTGTTGGGGCAGGCGCCGCTGCGATGCTCGGGGCTATTGCGATGACCGATGCTGAAAGCGACCTCTTGTTCGCTTTGGGTGATGATGAACTTGATGAAGACCCTGATGACGACGACGATGAGTTTTTCGATGATGATGACGACGAAGAGCTTGACGATGAGGTCGAGAAAACGGAAAAGCCCGA
>JBBRNY010000120.1:0-6925 GCA_038229915.1 Kapaibacterium sp. (SeqCode)
ACTCAAAGGCTCGAACGGCAAGACCTATACCACCACCGCTGATGCGAGCGGCAAGTTCACTTTTGGCACTGTTGAGCCTGGGACGTATAAACTCCTCTGGACTCTTCCGAAGGGCGATGGCGAACCGAACGCGGCTTCGATCGAGATCAGCAGTTTCTCGTGGGGCGTATCAAACGTAGGTAGTGCTACTACCGGTAGCGGAATGGGCGCGGGCAAAGTAAGCACGACGACCACCACAACTGAAACCACGACCACAACAACCACAGCGGAAACACTCGATAACGGCAAGGCAACACAAGTAACGCGCTCGAATATTTCGAACAACCGCACCTCGGGTGCCGGCGCGGGCAAGGTGAGCGTGCAGGATATTCACTTCACTTGCGATGCATCGAAGATCAGAAAAACGGGCAACGGCGAACAAGAAATCTATCAGACCATCGTACTCGAAAATGTAATGATCTCAAGCTATAGTATGCCATCTGGTCAGGTCAGCAATATGACAACCAACTGGGACATAAAGAAGAATACTACAAGGTAAACATTTCAGGTGTACGGGGCCTCACCCCTGCCCCACTTCATCGTTCGAAAAACCGCTCTCATTATTGGGGGCGGTTTTTTTTTACTTAGAATGTGAAATTTGGTTTTAAGTAAAGGATCGTTAACTTAAAATTGGGTGCGGTGCGGATTTAACTGTAAATTTAGACTTATCACCTAAATTTACAATGTAGGTAAACAGACCACGATAAAAAATGAAGATAAAGTGTAACCTTTCCTGGTCTCGTGTGTCTTTTATAGATATGAAGAAGTCATTATATTTGAGTTTTGTGTTGCTGTTGTTGTGTGTTGCCGGAGTTGGGCAAAGCTTTGCGCAATTAGCGTATGACTCAGCCTGCTATTTCCCACGCATCAATAACCCTGCTGATTTTGATACGATCTATGGTAGTAGCGCACACCAACATTTAGGCGAGTTGCTCGGAACGATGCCCCCTCTGAAAGGACAGCCGTATGGTCGTCTTCTTTTTAGTGTAAAAGGCACCATCAATGATGCCCCCGATAACCTAACCTCATTTGAAACGGGCCCGACGTTTGACCTTCACCATTTGAAAAAGATCAAGAAGTATTCGTTCGAATTCCCATTCTGGCCTGGTTATGTCCGTTATGGCCATTTCCGTAATAGTAGCTCAGTAGATATGATGGTCTATGATGGTGGTTACGGAGCACATCCTATTATTTATTGGGCAGATGAGAATGGAGATTATGATTCGTCGCGAACGACTCAGTTTATCCCAAATCAATTAGGTCCATACGGTACACCTGCCGGCAATATGAGCGTTTATGTTGACCACTTCTCAAGTGATACGGTTGAAGATGTCGTATTCGGTATGGAACTGACCCATTTCAAGATAAAACCAGACTCGGTATTTATGTTTTATGTCAAAGGTGGTCAACAGTTATATGATAAAGGCAGGATCGCGATGTGGGATGACAGCGCTTATTGGGATAATAAATACTATAACCAAAGTGGCGCGGTTGACTCGACGATGCGATTCCGAGTACAGGGTGACTTTCGCGGAACCGGCAGACAAGATCTCATAACGATGGATGGATATGGGAATCTGTACTTTTTTCGAAATGACCCACCATTTGATCTTCACCGGTTCGTTCGTTCGATACAAGAAGACACGTTATTAGTGATGAGGGATTACTCACTTGGCGGCCCACTGGGACCAAACGATAGTTATTTAACCTTAAACCTCCTCTCGTTGGCAGCATTCCCGAAGAAGTCCGGTGATCGGTCGGTTGATTTTGCTATCGCCCCGAAAACCCACAAGGATCCGAATTATCATCGTGGTATTTATCTCTTTCAAGGCGGTCCACATTTTGGAGAAAAACGCATAGGATATGATTCGAGCGATTTCTTGATTCGACATCCATCCTACTACGGGCTCGGTGTGGTATTAGATTGGCCCACGATGGCGAATTTGGGTGACATTACCGGAACTGGTAATACTGTATTAATTACTGGAGGTGGCATTGGTCTTGGTACAGGTTTTATCGGAATGTATGTCTTGGGCAAAGCACTGGATGATAAGATCGATTTATTTATCCCATACTATCACGGTGCTGGTTGGTGGACTACGATGCGGGCAACGGCAAACGATATACCGTCTTTCATTAAATCGACTACCGTTGCCAATTCCGATGAGGATGAAGCAAAGGGGAAACAGCAGGTTGGTGGAATCCAACTCCTCAAAGGAGCCAGCAAGATCCCGGTTCGACTTAATCCCTTATTCAGTGTAGCCGGGGCAACCCCGACCGATGCAACCGTTACGGTCTATCCTAATCCGGTAAGCAAATGGTTTAATATCAGTTTCAGATCATCATACGATGAGACGGTCGAATATACCCTTCGAGATATTCTTGGTAGAACCGTCGATCATCAGAGTCGAAGAGTTATCGAAGGCGCACAAACCCAACACATTGATCTTCCACCGCTGAGCGCAGGTGAATATATCATTGAATTCAGTGGCAGTCATACCCTCCTGCATGGAAAGGTATTCGTCTATTGAAATGTGTAAATTTAACCACCCCAACCCCTCCTTGGAAAGGAGGGGCTAATTTATTTTTAGTCGCTAGTATGGTAGCGGGTCTGGGTGTTTGCTTTTTTTGTGCGTGTTGTTCTTGTTTAGCTTGAGGGGCGGATGCCTGCGAAGGGGTATTTGTCGCTTTTGAGGGCGTTGATACGCCATTGCAATGGCTCCAAGTTCGAGAGTCCGTCGAAACCTCTGAGTGCGACGGGTTTGATGTGATCGATATGCCATCCAAATTCGCTGGTCTCTTTTGCGAAGTCGTCGAATTTAATGGTGTGTCCTGATGGGTCGAGCCTCCATACTTTTGCATCGTAGCCAAAGATGGGGGTGGCACTGTTCCAGACGGCGCGAATGGTCGCGGCGTCAAATGGAGTGCCGTTGATCGTGGTGTTTAGTGATCTTGGCATAACTAATAGGTTGTTGTTAATAGGCTATACAAATATATGAAGAAAATTCGGGGATGCGTGAAATTGGCGAAATCGCGGTTTTGGCCGGAAACCCCGCCCGATTGGAATAGCGGGCTATATTGTTGCCGTCGCTTAGGCGACTCAGATTCGGGGACGGGTATGCCAGCGGCATACCCCTACGGGATAAACCTTCTTTATAGATCACTCGTTAGAATCTCTGCATAATTTTTTATTGTTATGAAAAAAATAGTTACTCCGTTTGTGTTTTTTGTTGCGTGTGTATTGTCTTTGGTGTCGTGCTCGAACACAGATACTACGCCGACGACCGATGGCAGTACGCTGATCCCGACGCCAAATACTGTTGCGCTCATCAAAACTGATTCGGCAAAGACGGTTGATCTGAAACTCAGCTGTGGTTGTGGCTTTACGGTTAAGGTGACTTCTGTCACGGGCGATAGCACTGACATAAAATATACTCCGGCGCAAGCAATGGGTGATACTATTTCGCAACACTCACTCAATTTTCATTACTCGCCAAGCAACACGCCAAGCGGCACACATACGCTCACCGTGAATTTTCAGGCGCAGAAGCAGATCTATACTTATACCAGTAGTGTGTTGGTGACGGTTACGAATTAGGGCATCGTTTTAGTAATAATGAATTCAGTAGCTCCGACTTTAGTCGGAGTTTTTTTTTGCTCCGATTTTTTGCCCCGACTGAAGTCGGAGCTACGGCGATAGTATGAATATCAATTCATCTTCATCTTGTCACAAGGGGGGCTTTGGTAATCGTTTATATAGTATGCGCAGAGGAGTAATTTAGGATATTACGATACAGTATTTGGTTCTCATTAAAATACACTCAGTATCCCGTCATCGAAAGATGGCGGGATTTTTATGTTAAATGACGGATGAATTTCAAAAAAGATGTGCTCCGACTGAAGTCGGAGCTACTGGGATTCATTTTTTCATCTGATTACATTATTGTTGAGACAAACTTATGAATTCCTGAAACTACATTCACCTGTTTTTCGATTAGTAGATACAATGGCTATTAAAATCGGACAGAGTGCTACGGCGGAGGCATTAGATGTCAAGGACTTTGATGTCGCGACGTTTGTGCTCGTGCTGATCTTGACGATCGCCGGGTTTGCGTCTATATATAGTGCGACCTACGGGCAGCAGACGATCGACCGTTTTTCGCTGCAATTATTTTTTGGTGCCGGTGGGGTGATCGTGCTGCTGATCGTCGCGTTATTGCCGGCGCGATGGCTTTCGATCGGGGCGTATGCTTTTTATGCGGCGTCGCTCGGACTGTTGGCGCTGGTGTTGGTGATGGGAAAAGTAGTGTTAGGGCAAAAAAATTGGCTGGCGTTTGGCGGGCTGACCTTTCAGCCGTCGGAGCTTGCGAAGATCGCAACCATTATGGCGCTCGGCAAATTTCTTTCGGGCGACCGCAAACTTTCGCGCCCTGTCGATATTATTGTGGCCTCGCTGATCGTGCTTGTTCCTGTCGGGCTGATCCTTGCCGAGCCTGACCCGGGAAGTGCGATGATCTATATCGGTTTATTATTTATCGTACTGCTGTGGGCAGGGACGGATATTTTTCTGCTGATGGCAGTGATTGGTCCCGGTTTGGTAGCGGTGATGTCGCTGTTCGGAAAAACGGCGATGCTGGTATCTGTGCTTTCGGTCGGCGCAATATTATTTTTTGCGTTCAAGAAAAATTTGATCACGACGGTACTGGTATTTTTCTTGCTCATCGGCGCTTCGTTTTCTGCTGATATTATTTATCAGCACATGCATCCCTACCAGCGCGAGCGCATTGATCTGTTGTTAAATCCCGAAGCCGATCCGCTCGGCGGCGGATATAATATTATTCAGACAAAACTGGCCATCGGCTCAGGCGGTGTGCTTGGCAAAGGCTATTTGAAAGGCACGCAAACACAATTGCGATACGTCCCAAAACAATGGACCGATTTTATTATGAGCGTCCCCGCCGAAGAATTTGGTTTTATCGGAGCAACAGTACTGCTGTTGTTTTATCTCACACTGATCTATCGTGGTCTGGCGATCGCATCGTCGGTGCGAAGTAATTTTTCGAGCGTCGTCGCGATCGGCATTACCGGCATTTGGTTGTTGCACGTGATCGTGAATATCGGAATGACACTCGGCTTAATGCCCGTCGTCGGCATCCCCTTGCCGTTTATGAGTTACGGCGGCTCGGCGCTCATCACGAATATGCTGATGGCAGGAATATTAATGAATCTCTATCGCAATCGGAGAGTGATGTTTTAGTTTACCAAACCCGTAGGGGCATGCCGCTGGCATGCCCGCCAACGAATATTACAAACAAGGTATATTTTATCGATTGAGAGGATCTTGAATAGAGCACAGATACATTTTTAATGTTCTCTTTCCATAGTGGAAATCTGGGGAGCGGGCATGCCAGCGGCATGCCCCTACGAAAAACAGTGTTAATGCACTCCCCTTTTTGAATGATATATCTCTTTCCCGTCGATCATCACTTGTACAAGATAGGTACCGTTTGACAAATAGTGTGATGCCAAAAGCATAAAATTATCACCGTTGTTTATCTGCTGATGGAGTGTGAGCGAATCAACCGTGATCGGTTTTTGCAATAGCTCAGGTGGCACCCGAGGTGGTGCCGGAATTACGGAGATGGATTCATAATAAGTGACTTGCTTCGATGTTAGATGTAGTTGAGGAATCGTATCTTTAATCTGTTTCACAGTGATTGTTGCTTCGCCTGATTTATCTGAATGAAATCGAAATCCAAATAAATCTTGCGACCAGAGATTCAAAGTATATGGATACGGGTCATATTGGAGAACAACACTCTCTTTCCTCTTTCTATTTTCTATTATAGCGGCTGAATCATCTACAAATTGTTCATAAACTTCTTGTACGACTCCACCTCCACTTGTAGTATATGTCTTGCGATGAGCAGCTCCTTTGTTCTTCGCAGTTTTTTTCTGAGGGGTTGAATGTATAGTCTTCACAGCAGCGTCTTCGTCTCCAAAATCGGTAATAATATTAGATGCATTCGTAGGATTTGAAATCTTTGGATACGCATTGATCTGCGGGCTGAGTTCTTCTCGTACTGCAGCAACACCAACCGGGAGCGAGGCGGCGCGAGTGAGCGTAAGATATACTTCGGTGCGCGGGGCGATCTGTTTGAGCGAGAACGACTTCACGGTATTGTTCGATCGCGGAAACGATTCGTAGCGCAGGTCGCCGTTGCGATCGAGATACGAAGCAAGTGTATCGAGGCGTTGCAAGAGCTGATCGGTCTTGCTCTGGCGAACTTCAAGAATAAACAGCACGGTCGTCATCGCATTATACGCAGATGTTGACGGCGCAGAATATGGCTCGGGACCTTCGTGGCGAATGTGACGATAGAGCGTCAGGGTATCATCATTACCCGAAATCATGAACGGCTTTGTACGAAACCAATCGGCAAGCGTCTTGGCTTTTGCACTATCAATTGCAAAATGCAAATATTCTTGCGCACCCCAAGCGCTGTGACAGAGCGAACCAAGCTCATACCTGATCACAGTAGAATCGCCCAACCAACTCCGGAGCGAACGATAGCTCACAGTATCGCTCTGCGCAAAGACATTGCCGCCAGCGATAACAAACAAGAGCACGATGGAGTAAAGATATTTCATAACACGATCGATTAGAATAATAATTTATTCCAAGCAAGTTTCGTGCCCGTTAAATAGTTGGAGCTCCCGTAGGGGCATGCCGCTGGCATGCCCGCCAACGAATATTACAAACAAGGTCTATTTTATCGATTGAGATGATCTTGAAAAGAGCACAGATACATTTTTAATGTTCTCTTTCCATAGTGGAAGTCTGGGGAGCGGGCATGCCAGCGGCATGCCCCTACGAAAAACAGTG
>JBBRNY010000121.1:0-6800 GCA_038229915.1 Kapaibacterium sp. (SeqCode)
CACTAAAAAAATAAAAGATCATGAAAACAATCATTCTTTCGCTCGCTGTCACCTCAATGGTTGGCATAAGCGTACTAACATTTAACGTAAATGCTCAGGAAGTAACACCTCAGCCCCCACAAACGACAACAGCGGTTGGATCCCCAGTCGCACCGGCCAAAACACCAATGAGCATCGGTGCACGGCAAAAACGCCAGCATGCTCGGATCAGGGAAGGAGTGAAATCTGGCGAGCTTACAAAACACGAAGCCCATCGTTTAAAAAGACAAGAGTCTCGTATCCAACGTCAGAAGCAGCACTTTAAAGCTCAAAACGGCGGAACGATGACTCCGGAGCAAAAAGCGAAGATTCAGCGCAAGCTCAATAGAGAGAACGGGCGCATCATTCACCAAAAACATGATGCCCAAACTCGATAAATCATAAAAATAAAAAAGCGCCGTCTGTGAAGACGGCGCTTTTTTTATAAAGAATTTTGTATCTATCTTTACGAATTCTTTTTTTCTGCCTCTTCGAGCTTTTCTTTGAGAGCACCGAGTTCGCCAAGCGAAAAACTTGAGCCCTTTGGTGTGGCTCGATACTGACGAAGCGAAGTGCGTTGCGCTTCTTTTTCGGCAGCGATAAGCGAAAGTGTGATCTTGCCATCACGACGATCATATTCGATCACACGCAGGCCTTCGAGCGGTTTATCTTTCCTGAAGACATCTTCAAGTTTTTCGATACGGTCATGGCTTAGTTCGCGACGAGGGACAAAACCTTCGTTGCCATCATCAAAGGCGACAACGAGCCCGCCACGTGTGACTTCTTTGATCTTGGCATCATGATCGCTTCCGAGACGAAATTTTTCTTCGCGCTGACGAGCCGGATTTTCAACCAATCGTTTTTTCGAACAGGTAATACGATGGCGCTTCGCTTCAACGGTAAGCAGCTGAACTTCAAACTCCTCGCCTATTGAGATGGCAGAAGCGACAGTCTCGATACGCTCCCATGAGATCTCTGAGATCGGGAGGAAAGCCGTAAGACCGTTCGGGAGCTCGACATCTGCTCCTTGATCAAGTGTAGCAAGCACCTTTACTGTAACGACAGCACCTTCTTTTGTATCGGTAAACTTCTCGACCAACGGATCGGCAGTGAGTTGTTTGATACCAAGCTGTACTTCACGACGACGCTTATCGACCTGCAAGACTTTTGCCTTGAGCATCTCACCGCGTTTGCAAATTTCATAGGGATGGTCGAAACGCTGCCAAGAAAGGTCTTTGCCTTGGATGTAAGCATTTACGCCGGGACCCAGATCAATGATCACGTCTTTGATGTTGAAGGATTTTACTTTCGCATCAATGACATCACCGATTTCCATATTCTCAAGAATATCCTTCGCTGATTTGCGAAGTTCATCTTCGATCACCATCCGATGCGAAACGCGGATATATTCCGTTCCACGTTCTTTGCGGATATCAAGCACACGAACCGGAATACTCTTGCCAAAATAATGGGCAATATTACGATTCGGATCAAGATCGATGTGATTGTTTGGCATCGAAGCAGTGGTGCCATCTTCAAATTCTACATCCAGTCCGTTATTAGCCCAATTCAAGACTTTTACTTGGACCGTTGCCTTCGACTTACGTAATTCGTCATATTTTGACGTAGTCGTTTGCGGAGTCTCTGCTACTGCAGTCTCAGGCATTGGGGTTTCGGATGTAGTTTCTGCCGGTGCGGGAGACGTTTCCGCTGCTGCGCTCGGCGTATCGGTTGCTTCGTGATCGAACACTATCATAAATAAGTTTTTTTAACAGGGAGGTTTAAAACCACAATTCTTCAGGAAATGTCCCGTGAATAGTTTTCATTAAAATAAAAAGATTTTACAAATGTATCGCCTCGCCCAATGCGACGCTTGTTGCTTCCATATTCGCTTCGCCGAGTGTGGGGTGCGGATGAACCGTTTTTAGGATGCTTTCGGCTGTTGCCCCATGTGAACGGGCTATCACGAGTTCTTCGAGCATCTCGGTTGCCTCAGGTCCGATGATGTGTGCGCCTAGAAGCTCACCATATTTTTCATCAAACAATAATTTGACGAACCCTTCGGTATGCCCAATAGCACGGGCTTTGCCGAGTGCCGTGAATGGAAATTTGCCGACTTTGTACGCAATGCCTTTTTCTTTGAGCGCACGCTCAGTTAAGCCAACTGATGCAACTTGCGGCTGGCAGTATGTACATCCCGGGATGTTATCATAATCAACAGGAGTAGCTGTGCCGTGTGCTAAATGCTCGGCGGCTACAATACCTTCAGCCGTTGCAACGTGTGCAAGCCACGGTGGACCAGCAACATCACCAACTGCATAGATGCCTTGGACACTCGAACGCATAAATTCATCGACATCAATAAAACCTTTGGTCATTTTGATGCCAAGCTTTTCTAAGCCAATGTTTTCGGTGTTGCCTTGTACACCGATTGCAATAAGAGTACATTCGGCTTCAAGTTTTTCCTTTTTGCCATCGGCGGTCTCTATTTCGACTATAGTACCATTCTTGCCAACGATGACACCAGCCACTTTTGTGTTGGTATAGATCGTCATACCTTTTTTCTTGTAGAGCTTCTCAAGTTCTTGCGAAACTTCAGTATCTTCGACAGGTAAGATGTTCGGCATCATTTCGATGATCGTGACCTTGGTGCCGAATGTATGATAAAAATATGCAAACTCGATGCCAATAGCACCCGAACCAACGATAGTCATTGACTCAGGGATATGATCCATGATCATTGCTTCGGTTGCAGTGAGGATGCGCTTACTATCAGCTTTTAAGCCCGGAAGCAACCTCGCATGAGCACCGGTTGCGATCACGATTCTTGCAGCAGATACGGTACGTTTCTTTCCATCAGTAGCAGTTACTTCGACAGCATTTGCGGAAGTCATCACTCCGTTGCCGTTAATCAGCTCGATCTTATTTTTCTTTACCAAAAATTCGATACCTTTCACGTTGCGGTCACTAACACCACGCGAGCGTTTGATCACCGCAGGGAAATCAACTTTAAGATTGTCGTAAGTGATACCCCATTCTTTCGGAGCTGAGAGAAAGTCACTATAAATTTCAGCATTCTTCAGTAGTGCTTTGGTTGGGATACAGCCCCAATTGGTACAAATGCCCCCAAGGCGCTCACGCTCGATAACTGCAACACGAAGCCCAAGTTGTGCAGATCGAATAGCCGCTGGATAGCCACCCGGTCCGCCACCGAGGACAATAACGTCAAAATCAAATTTGTGGTCTTTTGGAAACGGGACTGCACCATCTGGGGATGCACCATTTGAAGTTGCCACAGGCGGATTTACGAGAAGATTTGCCATAAAAAAATCATATTGTTTGTGATCGGCGTTCTAAACAAATTGTGAGGGCGGAAAAGTCCGATTGGTGAATACTTTATCGGTATAATAGGTGTTGTAGATGCCCCTTCGGGAACTTTGGGCTTCGTTTAGTCCCTAATAGTATATTATAGAATTGATTTAATCAGGAATAATGGCATATCCGTTTAAGAATATCGAGTCGAAGTGGCAAAACAAGTGGCGCGAGCAAGATATTTATAAAGTTGCTACTGACACTTCATTACCAAAATACTATGTAATGTCGATGCTCCCGTATCCATCGGGGGCAGGTCTGCACATGGGGCATCCTATTGGCTACACTGCCAGTGATATTGTTGCTCGATATAAGCGGATGTGCGGCTTCAATGTATTGCACCCTATGGGTTGGGATGCGTTTGGTCTTCCGGCAGAGCAATATGCGGTCAAGAACAAAAAGCATCCGAATGAAACGACCGTCGAGAACGTGAAAAATTTTCGTCGTCAGTTGGATATGCTTGGCTACTCGTATGATTGGAGCCGCGAGATCAATACAACCGATCCGAGCTATTTCAAATGGACACAGTGGATATTTCTCAAGATCTACAATTCCTATTATGACACAAAGACTGGTCATGCAAAACCGATCGATGATCTGATCGCCCATTTCGACAAGCATGGGTCATCGATGGTGTCGGCGATGTTGCCAAAAGATTTTAGAACATTTAGCTCGCTTGAATGGCAACAAGCATCAGAAAAGTACAAAGCTGATATTTTGTCAGGTTTTCGTCTTGCTTATCTTTCTGATGCGCCGGTGAACTGGTGCCCAGAGCTTGGCACTGTGCTTGCAAACGAAGAAGTTGCCGAGCAAGAAGAAAAAGGGTTTACGGTCATTCGCAGAAATATGCGCCAGTGGATGCTACGTATTACTGCGTATGCCGACCGATTGATCGCTGATCTGAACGAACTTGACTGGCCACATCATACGATCGAACAACAACGGAATTGGATAGGCAAGAGTACCGGTGCCGAAGTTGATTTCGCGATCCAAGACAGTACTGACAAAATTCGTATCTACACGACACGCCCTGATACGATTTTCGGCGCAACGTATATGGTGCTTTCGCCTGAACATCCGCTGGTTGATACCATCACGACAACAGAACATAAAGCTGATGTTGAACTCTATAAGACGCAAGCCGCAACGAAGAGCGAGCTTGAACGAACTGAACTTGCTAAAGAGAAGACCGGGGACTTTACTGGTGCGTATGCCATTAATCCGGCAACCGAAAAACCTATCCCCATTTGGATAGCTGATTATGTATTGATCGGCTATGGCACCGGTGCGATCATGGCTGTGCCTGGGCATGATGAACGCGATCATGAATTTGCAAAAATGTTTGGCTTGCCTATCGTGCAAGTCGTTGCACCTATTGATGGAAGTGTAATAGATATTGGAAAAGAACCCTTTACTGAAGAGGGGACTGTTATAAATTCAGGATTGATCAACGGTCTTTCTACAAAAGAAGCAAAAGAAAAGATCACAAAACATTTTGTCGATGAGAGTATCGGGCAACACTCTGTAAAATACAAACTTCGCGACTGGCTTTTTTCTCGTCAACGATATTGGGGCGAACCATTTCCGATCATTTATATGAATGACGGTGATGGCGAATATGCGAAAGCTTTGCCCGAGACTTCTTTGCCTGTTACGCTTCCGGTTGTTGAATCATACAGCCCAAGCGGAACGGGCGAATCACCGCTTTCGACCATCACAGATTGGGTAAATACCACTGACCCCGAAACCGGAAAGCCTGCAAAGCGCGAAACGAATACGATGCCACAATGGGCTGGCTCGTCGTGGTATTATTTACGCTATGCCGATCCGAATAATGATACAGATCCTTTCTCGAAAGAAAGTGATAAATATTGGCAGCCGGTTGATCTTTATGTTGGTGGCAATGAACACGCAGTTACGCATTTATTATACTCGCGTTTTTGGCATAAGGTGTTGTTCGATCATGGCATCGTCAGTCATAACGAGCCATTCAAACGTTTATTCCATCAAGGAATGCTTCTCGGCGAGAACGGTGCAAAGATGTCGAAGTCACTCGGCAACGTTGTGAACCCTGACGATGTCGTCGAAGTATATGGTGCCGATACATTGCGAATGTATCTGATGTTTCTTGGACCTCTCGAGCAAGGCGGACCCTGGAATACGAAAGGTATTAGCGGGGTGCATCGCTTTCTCAATCGCCTGTGGCGTTTTGTTGCAAATGATGAGGGCGAGCCAACTTCAAGAGTGAAAGATGTGCCCTTATCAAAAGACTTAGAGCGTTTGATGCATCAGACGATCAAAAAAGTATCGGAAGATATTGATGCGCTCAGGTTGAACACGGCTATCAGCGCGATGATGATCTTGATGAACGAAGTGCCGACAGGTGAACAAGAACCAGCGCCACGAGAAGCGGTCGAGACGCTCGTGAAACTCGTTGCACCATTCGCGCCACATCTTTGCGAAGAGGTCTGGACAAGATTGGGGCATACTGATCCAGTTGTGAATGTGCCATTCCCGATTTATGACCCGGCGAAGATCATTGAAGATACGGCAACGATCATTTTGCAAGTTAATGGTAAAGTTCGAGACAAACTGGAAGTGCCGCGCGGTCTTTCACGTGAAGAACTCGAAAAATTTGCAACCTCAAGCGACCGCGTTCAAAAGTATATTGGTGAGTCTTCGGTAAAAAAGATCATCGTTGTGCCTGATAAATTGGTGAATGTTGTCGTGGGGTAGAGAATTCCGGGAGCGACTTCACTATATCTTTTGCAAGTACTGATCTGCCACATATCTCTGAGATAGTGGCAGTTTCTTTTTGTAACATTGATCTCATCTGCTGCTTTTCTTCTCTTGAAATATTTAAAAGTTCAGGCAACTTCAAATGCTCTTCGCCGAGCAAGATTGAACCATGTTGCAGCACTGCATTCCCAAAGCGACGCTGCGCCGAGCCTACTACTTTTTTGCCATTGTAGGTGATCTCGTAACGAGCAGTACTTGTGAAGCAAGCAATATTGGTGAGAGTGCCGGGTTTATATGCTTCTCGTATCGGGGTTGTTTTGCTTGTTGAGGTTAGCGCGAGCTTGTTGTCACAAATCGGTTGGAGTAATTCAAGAAGTGATTCCGCGATCTTATTATGAACTGCATAGATGCCTTCTCCTGGTTCAAAGCGCATAATAACTGCATACGTTAATTCTTCTGCATGATAGACAGCTCTGCCACCGGTCGGACGTCGAATAATATCTACTCCGACTTTTGCACAAGCGTCTTTGTCAATAGAAGACTCGTCTTGCTGATAGCCAAGCGAAATAGCGTATGGCTTCCAAGAATATAGCCTAAGAACATTGGGTGCATCAGGGTTATCACGGACGGATTCAGCACATTCGAGATCGCGTGACATTTGATATGCCGCG
>JBBRNY010000122.1:0-6708 GCA_038229915.1 Kapaibacterium sp. (SeqCode)
ACCTGCAAGTTTGGAAACAGGGAGCTTCCTTGTGGAGCCATCATCAGTGATCATGGTGATCTCACCATTGCTGACAAGAAAACTTTGAATGGGAATAGGAACTGGGTCTTGATTGGGGATATCATTTGTCCGTAAGATGACATTACCCTTGAAGCCGCTGGCTTTCGTCGTGTATTCTAGAATTTGAAGATTGGGGTCTTGCGGGGCGATCACTCCTGCAAAGATCGCAATCACGATGATCAAGATCGTGACGTAAAATCCTGCCATCGCAAGACGATTGCGGCGCAGACGCTTCCAAGAATAATACCAGAGCGAACGAGATTTCTCTGTTGGTATTTCAACTTCGGCTAATTGCTTGATGCTTATTTCTGCCATACTAATTCAGTTTTACTTTCGGATCAAGTTTAGCGTAGAGAATATCAACAATGTAATTGATGATCACGAATACGACTGCCGAGAACATCACCGTACCTTGAATGGTCGGAAAGTCTGAACGGGGGATGGCATCGAATGCCAATGCGCCAACACCAGGCCAATTAAAAATATACTCAATAAAGAATGCACCAGTCAGCAAAGCGGCAAGCCAACTACCGATCGTCGTGACGACAGGATTGAGTGCATTACGAAGAGCGTGACGGAAAATAACGACTTTTTGAGAAAGACCTTTCGATTTTGCCGTCCGAATATAATCACTCGAAAGCACATCAAGCATACTTGAGCGTGTTACGCGAGCAATGATCGAGATAGGGCGTAGAGCAAGCGTGAACATCGGCAACGCAAGATACTCCCAATGATACGACCAAAACTGGTACCATTTTGCATCATCTTGAATGACAAAACCTGAGATAGGGAATATCTGAAGGATAGAACCAAACAGAATTATAACGAGTAAGCCAAAGACAAATGACGGTACGGATATTCCGATGAGTGCAAAGACCATCGAAATATTATCAAGTATTGAATATGACTTGACCGCCGATAAAATTCCGATACCTATTCCCAGTATAGTGGCAACGATCATTGCGCTGAGGGTGAGCACAGCCGTTGCCGGCAGGCGTTCGAGAATACTATCGAGCACGGGACGGTTCGATGTATATGAACGACCAAAATCGCCGGTAGCTGTTTTGCCGAGGAAGTTAACATATCGTTGCCATACGGGCAGGTCGAGCCCAAGCTCGTGACGTATCGCCGCCTGAGTCGAGATGTCGGCTCGTTGCCCCTGCATCATACGCGCAGGGTCGGGCAGTAAGTTCATTACAAAAAAGATCACACTCATCACTCCGAAAATGATGAGGATCGAGTAGAATAATTTTCTGATGGTAAATGCTAACATTTGAACTGGGCTATTACACAAAATTACACATTCTCTGGGAGTGTTGCCTCAAATTTGTATATTTGTGCAACATTGTTCATTGTAGAAGCTGACGGTGTCTGTGGTGGTTGAACGAACTACCGCGGATGAAAAGGGAATCCGGTTTGAATCCGGAGCTGACCCGCAACTGTAACTCTCGTCTGTTTTTTCTGCCGGTATGTCCGGGAAAGATCGTTCGACTTCGAGAGGAGCCAGGAGACCTGCCTGATGCAAGTAATTATCATCTGCCTTCGAGGAACGAGGCTGGAGATAGGATCTTCTTGTTTTGCTATGCACCGTCTGAGGTGTAGGTAAGATTTTAAAAGCTCCTATGCCAACTTCGTGTGAGGCATAGGAGCTTTATGTTTTTAAGGATTCTCTTTGTTTCTGTCTTTCTGTTTCTTTCGTCTGCGAGTTATTCGCAGCCGCTACGTCATACCCATGGCAGTGATGTGATTGTTATTGATTCGAATAAGATAAATAGCTCTGGTTCTGTCATCACAACTGTCTCAGCGGCGGAAGTAAAAACTCTCACCGGTTCACAATTGCTTTCTGTCGGTGCTTCGGTTATTAGTCCATCGCTCGATATACGCTCGTACGGTTCGCTTGGTGGTATTGCGCTTGCTACTTATCGCGGACTCCCAGCCGAGTTTGTAACAGTTGAATATAATGGTATTAAGTTGGTTAATACCCAGCATAGCCTGAGTGATCTTGCACTGATAGACATAAATTTGCTTAATACGATTTCGCTTACTGGTGCAGCTGCAAATCAGGGTGCAGGCGATAACGGTTTCGGAATGATTCGACTCGATGGTTTAGAATATTCTAATAATACAGGTTATTTTACGGTAGGTTCAAATCTGACAAGTTACAATGACCAATTACGTGTAGCCGAGCATAACTCGTATCTCAAACTCTCTCAAAGCATTTCTCGCTCGCTCGATATCACCGCCGGAGTTTCGTTATCGGGTGCTGATGGAAAATATCCTTTTACTCAGCAAATAAATGAGAATACCACAGCAACAGTACTTCGCGAAAATAATAGTGCACAACTTGCAAATGTATCACTCGATCTGAATTATACACCAGCGGAAGAAATCAGTATAAAAACCTTTACTTTATATAGTAAAGCTGATCGGGGAATACCCGGCGCAAACACTGTTTCCTATCGTGGCACAAGTTCTCCGGATGCAAATCAATTTGATGAGCAGTACATTGTTGGGCTGTCATTGGATCATCACCCATTGGAATATTTTTCATACACATTCAAGTCATCTTTCCAATCGTTGTTCGAGACATACACTAATCCGCAAACAGCAATATTCGACAGATATACCAATCACAACTTTACCCTCGACTGGGAAAGCAAAACTCATTTCTGGCAATATTTTGATTTTTATGGCACGGCTTCATTCCATCGCTATACGCTTGTCAGTAATGAGAATATTATTGGAAGTGTCGATTCGCTGATCTCGCGGAATGTATATCGTTCAAATCTTGGGTTAGGGTATCGCTTCGATGATTTTTCTGCAACAGCATATCTGAAAACTGAACTATACACCGGCAATGATGAACCGCAGATATTGCCGCAGATAAGTGTGCAGCAACAATTTTTTATACCCGATCATAGAATTATTCTCGGGGCAGCGTATAGCAAAATTTATCACGCGCCGACATTTAATGAGTTGTATTGGAAAGTTGGGGGGAATAGGAATTTACTCCCTGAAGCTGGTGATGCTTTTGAAGTGTCAGGGAATATTGCTCGCGAAAATGCTTGGTCTGTCAAAGCTGTTGGATTTTATAATCTGCTCAAGAATCAGATCATTTGGCTTCCCAGTGCGAATGGAATATTTTCACCAACGAACCTTCGTTCAGTTCGCACTTATGGAATGGAATTAACTGTTGAAGCTGCTCTCCATCAGGGTAAGGATATAGAATTTCATCTTCGAGGAGGCGTTTCACTCGAAAGTGCTGAAAACATCAGTACTGGGTCGCCTGACTCAACTCATGAAATTCCTTATTCAACCAGGCGGCGTTGGAATTTGTCTTTGACAACACCCATCGTAAACTTCGGAGCCTTTACGGCTGCCTTCTTATATCGCGGTCATCGCTACACGACCATTGCAAATATTGATAAGCTACCAGAGGTTGGACTTCTCAATGTTAGCTATACGTCAGTGCCCGTTAATATTTACGATCAGTTCAACGGGACGCTCTCATTTTCGATCAATAATCTTTTTAATAAACAATATGAAGAGATCAAGAGCTATCCCTTACCCGGCAGGGTGTTTCGTCTCGGATTAGAGTTTACTGTCCGATCGCTATACCGCGAGAGGGATTATCAATTTTAGATTATTTTTTTTACTATCAACCACAATGAAAAACTATATTGCATTCATATTATTGCTCTCACTTGGGCTTGCATCGTGTGAGACCACCACGGGCACTGGAGACCCCGGAACAATATTGAAAGGTGATCGCATCTTTATTTTAAATCAAGGTAACTTTAATTCGAGTAATTCGAGCCTTGATGTACTCAATAATACAACCGATACACTTACTCGTGATCTTGTTAACCCACTTGGTGATGTTGGTAATGATCTGCAATACATCAACGGCAAGTTATATGCTATTTTGGATAACTCGGCAAAGATCGAAGTCATAAATCCGGACACTCCTTCGGTTCATCATTCGATTTCTTTTCCGACCGGCAGCTCTCCTTGGAAGATACTTCCTATCTCCTCGACAGAAGCCTTGGTTTCGGAAAATTATACCGGAGATATGGCAGTCGTAAATCTTACTACCGATGTGATAACGAAAACCATTAGTGTCGGTGCGGGGCAAAATTCAATAGTGATGATAGGTGGAAATGTCTTCGCAACAACAGGCTCGAATGAATTAGTCAAGATTGATCCTGTCTTAAAGACCGTCACCTCTCAAAAGTATATTGGTGAATCACCACAACAGATCATTGTTGACTCGACTCGTGGAATGCTTGTTATCCAAACATCAGGCAACTACCTGCCCAAAACAGCGGGGAAGATATTATTTGTCAATCCTACAACAATGGCCATTGTTGATTCTATCGTTCTTGATACTGTCAGTTATGTAAATCAAGTTGTCTATGCAGGTAATGCGGCATATTTACTTCTCACAAATGGAGTGAAGGTCATAAATTTGGCAACTCATACTATTTCTACTGATGCAATGTTTACCAAGCCGTATTATGGTGGATACTTTGACGCATCGAAAAATCTTTTGTATTTGGGGACCGCAGTAGATTTTTCACACAATGATGTCGTGGATATTTTTGATATTTCTGCACATTCTTTAAAAAAGACGATAAATTGTGGCATTGCTCCGGCATTCTTTGCTGTTGTACGCTAAATCTTCGTATTTTTGTAATAATTATGAATACCACAAACAACCAGACCAAGTCTGAATACATCCTTGCCGCCGCGCTGGTCGCGATCGGCATTGGTACGCGCCTGCTTTTTAGCTCGCTACATATCTATAACTTCAATGCTGTACTCGCTACGACTCTCTTTGCCGGGGCGTTCCTTCGTCGTAGCAAATGGGGGTATATCGTGCCGTTGGCAGTGATGCTCGCGACCGATGCCTTCTTAGGCTTTTATGATGCTCAACAAATGGCCGTCGTCTATTTGTCGTATGCGATTGTATTAGTCATTGGTGCATTATACGCCAAAAAGCCATCGTTACTCGGATTTATCGGGGTATCGGTCGGAGGTTCGTTAGCATTCTTCTTGGTAACAAATTTCGCTTTCTTGCCTTTTTATCATCAGTACCCTCATACACTTGCAGGGATGATCGAAAGCTACGCTTTAGCTCTTCCATTTTATAAGAATAGTCTAATGAGCGATCTGCTCTTTAGCGGTATCTTATTCGGAGGGTTCGAGGCGGCGAAGGTATTTGTACCAAACAAGAACCTTGCTTTGGCGAACTGATGAGTGTTATCAGGTAAATAGACTATTTATCAGAAGGCTCCTTGGCAATGGGAGCCTTTTTTATGAAGGCTTTTTTATGAAGCCTCTTTTATGAACTGAGAATATCAAATGAGAGCACGCTTAGCACTTGAGAACGGGAAAATTTTTGAAGGCACTGCATTTGGCTCGACCGAGACAATGCAAAGTGGCGGGGAAGTCGTTTTTACAACGGCGCTCACCGGATATCAGGAAACTCTGACCGACCCATCATTCGCAGGACAAATCGTCACTATGACCAACCCACTGATGGGTAACTACGGTACAAATAGCGAAGACCTCGAAAGTAGTGTGCCGCAAGTTGCCGGATTTATTGTGCGCGAAAATTCCGAGATATTTTCAAATTGGCGCGCAGAGTGGAGCATTGGTGACTATCTCGCAACCAACCATATTCTCGGCATCGAAGGTATCGACACGCGTCAACTGGTACGCATTCTCAGAACCGAAGGTGCTCTTCGCGGAATAGTCTCGGTCGAGACGGTCAGTGATAAAGCACTGATAGATAGGACACTCCAACTCCCACTAATGACTGGTCTTGACCTCACAAAGGGCGTCACAACCAAAAACATTTATTCTATCGAAGCGAACGACGATAAAGTGCCACATATTGTCGTTATTGATTATGGCATCAAGCTTAATATTCTACGAAAACTTTCTGATCACGGAGCGAAATTGACTGTTGTACCGTCAACTACTCCATTCGATGTGATCCGCGAATTGAATCCTGACGGCGTATTTCTATCCAACGGTCCTGGTGACCCGGATGCTGTCAAAGATGGAATTGAGACCGTAAAGGATTTGCTGAAATACGAGAAGTACCCAACCTTTGGTATTTGTCTTGGCAACCAGTTGATATCACTTGCCTATGGCGGTGAAACATATAAATTGAAATTTGGTCATCGAGGGGCAAATCATCCGGTAAAGAATCTTGCGACTGGGAAGATCGAGATCACCTCACAAAATCACGGGTTTTGTGTAAAATGGGATACAATGCCTGATTTCTGTGAATTGACCCATTTGAATTTGAATGATAACACTGTCGAAGGATTTCGTCATAAAGAACTCCCTGTTTTTTGTGTGCAATATCACCCCGAAGCATCTCCGGGTCCGCATGAGAGCGATTATTTGTTCAAGCAGTTTATGGATGTGTTAAGCTAAGAAGTGTTGGAACTTATTTGTCGTTTGAGCAATTGATTGTTTTCGTAGATGTCTTAACTCAATTTACTTAACAAAGTTATGAAAAAATTAATATTGTGTACTGTAGTGTACTGTAGTGTACTGTAGTGTACTGTAGTGTACTGTAGTGTACTGTAGTGTACTGTAGTGTACTGTAGTGTACTGTAGTGTACTGTAGTG
>JBBRNY010000123.1:0-6492 GCA_038229915.1 Kapaibacterium sp. (SeqCode)
ACAACAGACTAGCGTGGATGATATGCGCCATGACCCGCTGTTTGCGAAGCGGGTCAATGAGCTAAAGCGGCAAGTGGAAATGCGACAGTAAGGTGCGTGTTGGCTAGACGCCCCCTCACTCATAAAGTGAGCGAACGCCGAAGCAATAACAGCCTCGGCGTTTGTATTTTAAATACGGGCTTAAATGTCTTGGATTGTTGTTCTCAAAGGCTATGCAACAATATACTGACGACGATAGCTCAAGCACCCAACCGATCCGTCGATCGCATAGCGACCGTGCACGAAAAAAAGAGATCAAGCACCGCGAGCGTCATTCGGAAAAAAAATATTCCGGCGAAACCCCTACCAATCTTCTTCAAGCCAGAGTATTACAAATTGACGGGGCATACGTGTTGGTCGAAATGCCAAACGGCGAGACCATCAGGGCTCGAACGGTTAAGAGCACGATCTCGGGAAATGCAAATGCATCGCTCGTCGCGGTTGGCGATGTTGTGATGATCGAACAATCCGATGGCGACATCTCGGTTGTTCGTGAAGTACTACTTCGCAAAAATAAACTTGCGCGGCTTGCACATAAGATCAGAGCAACCTTCGAGCAGGTAATAGCTGCGAACATTGATTATGTCGGCATTATCAGCTCCGCAACTGAGCCACCGTTTCGTCCAGGCTTGATCGATAAATATATTGTCGCCGCATTGCAAGAAGACATCGGTATCCTCATTATCTTGAACAAAAGTGATAAACTCGATCTCGACGAACGCCGCGAGTTTATCATCGAAGCCCTTGAGCATTATGATTCGCTTGGCTACGGAGTTGCCGTTGTTTCTGCCGAAACGGGCGCTGATATGGACGAGCTTCGCGAAATGATCAAAGGCAAGACGGTGGTCTTTGCAGGCAAATCGGGCGTTGGCAAATCATCGCTCTTGAATGCACTCTATGGCAGCCCGATCGCACGAACGCAAGGTTTAACGAAAAAAAGTTTGCGTGGTATGCACACGACCACCCATGCTTCGATCATTACATTGCCCGATCATCAAGGCTACATTGTTGATACACCGGGCATCAAAGAATTCTTTCATTTTGATCTTGACCCATCACAGATCAGATTTTACTTTGTCGAGTTCTTGCCTTATCAAGAACATTGCCAAATGACGGGTTGCTTGCATATTCACGAACCGGGCTGTGCCGTCTCGAAGGCAGTTGATGATGAGATCATCCCCGAATGGCGATACAACAGTTATGTTTCGCTTTGGGAAGAAGCCGAGCGGGAACGGAAATCGCGCATCGGGGGTATTTAAGACCTTGAATTTTATCACGAATTTACAAACCACTTACAAATGAAAAAACTACTTCTCGTTGCAGCCCTTATTACTGTCATCGGCTGTGATAAATCAAATACTGATGGCGGCAAAGGTCCTTCGACCGTACCACCGATCAACCAAAGTATGAATCCGCCTGCTCCGGCTCCTGCACCAACCGAAATGCCTGTGGCAAAAGACGAAAAGCACGGCGACACGACGATCACTCCGTCGGGGCTGAAATATATTGATATGAAGGTCGGCAAAGGCGACCAGCCAAAGCAGGGACAAACGATCATCGTTAACTACACCGGCAAATTGACCAACGGCACCACATTTGATTCGAATGTTGACCCGAAATTTGGTCATACCCAGCCGTTCATCACAGCGATCGGCGTTGGCAAAGTGATTCCGGGTTGGGATGAAGGAATGGTTTCGATGAAGGTCGGCGGCAAACGTCGTTTGATCGTGCCATCCGAACTTGGCTATGGCCCACAAGGCAGTGGCGAGAAGATCCCACCAAATTCGACTCTCATCTTTGATGTCGAGTTGATCAAGGTTCAATAATAATACACAATATTGATTGAAAAAGCTGGGCGAGAGCCTGGCTTTTTTTATGCGTATTATTGTCGCCTCCCTTCAAAGCTCCTTATATTTGTAACCTAGTAAGAGGCGTTTGTTCTCTTATTCATCATCATTATCAAATGCTCCCCAATTGGCTTAGTTTTATAATTTTTCTCACCGTCCCGATTGCTATTGCAATAAGCGGAGTGTATATTGTGCGACGGTTTGTAGCGACCGATGTTTTACGTCGTCACAATGAGATCGCCATTCCTATCCACGCCGCGATCAGTGTGATCTATGCGGTGTTACTCGCCTTTGTAACAGTCATCGTGTGGGAGCAATATAACAATACCGAAGAAGCTGTTTCGAGGGAAGCAAATCTTGTGGCTTCTATTGACCGAGATGTCTATACATTCCCAGCACCGTTGCGTAACGAAATCCATACTGACCTCACAAACTATGTCAATTCCGTTATTAATGAAGAATGGGAATTAATGAGAAAAGGTAAACTCGATGGGTATGTCAACAAGAGTTATCAAGCGATCTGGAATAGTATTCAATCATTCAATCCAAAAGATGACCACGAACGTAATTGGTTAAATTTGGTATATCAGCAACTCAATAAGCTTGATGAAACTCGGAGTAACCGCCTGCTATACGCTGAACGAGAAATACCAAGGCCGATCTGGGGGTTACTTATTTTTGCCGGGCTCATCACCTTGCTCTTTTCTTGCTTTTTCGGAGCAGAAAAAAGGGATGTACATATTTATATGACTTCTACACTGGGTGTAGTCATCGGCATAATGTTATTTATCATCGATGAGATCGACCGACCATTTATAGGGATCGTCAGTCTAGATCCCGAGGCATTTCATCATACATTAAAGACATTGATGATCGTCAATTAGCCTCAGCGAGAGAACAAAAAAAATCATGGGGTGTCACTATAATGAAATGTAGTAATTGTTCAACTGAGAACCAACAAGGAGCGCGTTTTTGCAGTAACTGCGGAACAGCACTTGGTATGGAGTGCCCTTCGTGCAACACTGTAAATGTTGCAGGGGCAAAATTTTGCGTTTCGTGCGGTACAAAACTTGTTGCGTCATCGGGTAAAGCTCCGAAAGAGATTAACGACCAACCCCATGCCGAGCGAAGACAACTGAGCGTGCTCTTTTCCGATCTCGTAGGCTCCACCGAACTTTCAGAAAAACTTGACCCCGAAGATCTTCGCACGATCTTACATGAGTATCAAGTTGCCTGTACAAAAGTTGTCGCTCTTTACGAAGGCTATCTCGCAAAATATCTTGGAGATGGCATCTTAGCTTATTTCGGTTACCCGATCGCCCTCGAAGATGATGCACGCCGAGCCATTCAAGCCGGTCTTGGTATTGTTGATGCAGTAAAAAGTATTGGTGCTCGGTTCAAGCGTGAAACTGGCACAGAAATTAACGTGCGTGTTGGCGTCCATACAGGGCTTGTCGTTGTAGGCGATATGGACAAGACGAATGCACTCGAAACAAATGCTATCGTCGGGCAAACCCCAAATCTTGCCGCGCGGCTGCAATCAATTGCCGAACCAAATACCCTTGTCACCAGTGGCGACACCTATAAACTGATTCGCGGATATTTCGAAACCGTCGATCTTGGTGCTCACGAACTTAAAGGAATTTCGCAAGCAGTGCAGATATATCGTATCGATCACGAAAGCACCGCTCGTAGCAGACTTGATGCAGCGTTGGGTCAGTTGACACCTTTTGCCGGCAGAGATAACGAAATACGATTACTCGAAGAAGGTTGGCACCGCGCGCAAGAAGGCAAAGGGCAGATAGCACTGGTCGGCGGAGAAGCCGGTGTGGGTAAGTCGCGGTTGCTCCACTCGATCAAACAATACGCCACCAACGACCCTGATTCGTGGCTCACTGAGTTACGTTGTTCGGCTTACCATGCGAATAGTTCGTTCTTTCCGGTTATTGATTTTCTCGAACGTATAGCACTCCGGCTCGAGCGCGACGACTTGCCAGCAGAAAAATTAGCAAAGATCGAAGGGTTTCTGACGCAATACGGATTTGAAATGTCAGAGGCAGTGCCGCTATTGGCAGGGTTGCTTTCGGTACCGGTAAGCAGTAATTACGCACCGTTAGCGATGACCCCTCAGCGACAAAAGATAAAAACGATCGATCTGTTAATTGATATTCTTCTACGCCGTTCCGAAAAACAACCTGTTTTGTTCATCATCGAAGATCTCCATTGGGCTGATCCTTCTTCCTTGGAATTGTTAGATCGTTTTCTACTACAAGCAGAAACGCATCACGTTCTCGTACTACTAACATACCGCCCACAATTCAAACCGTACTGGCATAATCGTTCTGATTTTTTACAGATAGAACTGACGGGCTTACCGAAAAGAAATTGCGAAGAGATCATCAGACGTGTTGCATCAAATAAAACACTTCCGAAAGAAGCGATCGAGTATATTCTTTCAAAAACAGATGGTATCCCACTCTTTTTGGAAGAATTAACAAAGTCAATGGTAGAATCGGAAATGTTGGTCGATCATGGCGATCATTATGAACTTTCAGCACCATTGGCATCACTCGGAGTACCTTCGACGATACAAGATTCATTGACAGCTCGCCTCGACCGGTTACCTGAAGCAAAGAACGTCGCTCAACTGGCAGCGACGATCGGGAGAGAATTTTCGTATGAAATACTGGAATCGATCCCCGGTGCTCATACTCGAAATATGGGCACCCAACTTGAACGATTAGTACAAGCCGGAATTTTGTATCAAAAAGGATTCCCGCCTCATGCTACGTATTCATTTAAGCATGCACTGATCCAGGATTCAGCATATTCATCGTTGCTGAAAACATCTCGAAAAGATTATCATCGGTTGATAGCCGAATCGCTCGAAACACATTCACCGGAATTGATCGAGACACAGCCTGAACTGCTGGCACAACACTATACCAAAGCAGTAATGCCTCAGAAGGCAATACAGTATTGGGTAATGGCAGGCGTAAGAGCATTACAACGTTCGGCAAATGCCGAAGCAATTGCGCATTTGAAACAAGGGCTTGAACTGACTGATCAACTCACTGATCAAATGCAGCGTACAGGGTTTGAATTACAACTGCATTCGGCAATGGGTCCTGCATTGATCGCCACACGTGGCTTTGCCGACCCTGAGATAGGACAGACCTATAAAAAAGCTGGGGAGCTCAGCGCCATTCTCGGCGACGGACCACATCTCTTCACACCGCTTTGGGGGCAGTGGGTCTATTATTTAGTCCGGGGTGATCTCAACAAAGCGCAAGGTCTTGCATTGGAAATGAAACGTCTTGGCAAAGAGTCGGATGATGCCGGGATGCTCGTCGAAGCATACTGGACTCTTGGGAATACAGAATTTTGGCTCGGGAATTTTGATTCATCGATAGAAAATCTTGATAAAGCTGTCGAGATATATGACCCAGCGCGACATCATATTAATGCCTATTTCTATGGTCAAGATCCTGGCGTCGCAGCGCATTGCTATCGCTTATATACATTATGGTCGAGAGGTTTTCCTGACAAAGCATATCAAGCTGGGCAGTCTGCTCTGACACTTGCAGAGTCACTTCGTCATCCGTTTAGTATTGGTTGGGCATTAGCATTTCAATTTACGTTAAACATGCTCGACCAAGATCACGAAAAAGCATTAGTCAATGCGACAAAAACGGCTGAGTACTGTGTAGAACAGGCATATCCATTCTGGCTTTTTGCGGCAATGAATGTTCAAGGCTGGGCGATCAGCCATCTTGACTCACCCAAAAAAGGCCTCCCGATCATGGAGCAGGGCTTAGACGGATGGAATATGATCGGCTCAGTATTAGTACGCCCGGCATTCTTAAATTTATATGCCGAAGCACTCTGTCTTGATGACCAGCTCAACAAAGCACTCGAAGTGATCGATGGTGCTATCACACTTGCAAAAGAAATTAGTGAAGTTGCATCGGAAGTTGATCTCTATCGCGTCAGAGGAAATTGTCTTCAGCTGATGGGAAGAACAAGTGAAGCCGAAGAGTCGATTCGATTTGGGCATACCTATGCAAAACGAATAGGAGCCCTCTCAAGAGAAATGACCGCGGCGATCTCGTTATCAAAAATTTTGACAGTCAAAAATCAGAAAAAAGAAGGCATTGCTCTTGTCAAGGAGACACTTGCAAAGTTTGACGAGGGTTTCGATACAGCATTTATGCGAGAAGCAAAAAGTATTATAGAAACCTAAAATAATTCACAGACATTATTCATCATCTTTCTAAAATTTATTATGAGCAAACCGTTGTACGTTGACCGCGGTGGCGAGCTGGTGTTCGTCCCGCCTTTTATTGCTGACAATGTTCAGCAATTCTCTTTTTTGATCGACGCAGATATTACAGCACTTCAGGGCATCTGTGATAAATACTTAAACGGACCTCTGGGCGAAGATCGTTTCGCACCGGGCGGTCCGTTTATGATGCTATCGTGCTGTGCCTTGCCCTCATTGCGTTGCACGACTCCGCCATATAGTAATATGGGTTGGTTTGCCGAGCAAGAAATCGCGTTTTGGATGCTTATTATCGATAAGGTCAGCAAAAGAATGTTCTGGATG
>JBBRNY010000124.1:0-6444 GCA_038229915.1 Kapaibacterium sp. (SeqCode)
CCCTCTTCATCAACACCGTTGATCCCGACCCAGTACAGCGTAAATTCGCCAGATCCCAACGTGGCGGGATAGTGATAAATGATCTTGCTTTTTCTTCCGCCAACGGCAAAGTAGGTTGCCTGATCTTTTTCATTGCGATACAGGTTTGCCGGATCGACTGGGATCAAAAAATAATCGCGGAGCGAATCATTGAGCGATAGGTCGTTAGCGGCAGGATATTTGTGATGCACTTCATGATAGCGTTCGAGCGCAACTTCGATCTGCTGCAATGTTTCTTTTGCACTTTCTATGGTTGCTCGTTCCGAAGCACCTTCCATTCTGCGAAAGCCAATTTCCTTGCAGCCACCAAGTGATAGAAGCATCACCGTGCAGATGAGCGCGCCAACAAAACGAGAACGATCTATTTGTGTTGAATTCATAATCGCAATTTACGGATTAGGAGTGAGACTCCCACTCGGAAGTGCTGTTTCGTCTTTACGCGATCGAAGCCCGAACAAGACGCCATCGGCGTTAGCGTGTTTATCTCTGCTGTCATTTGCTCCGCCTATCACCACTGCATCTTCAAGAACTTCGGTCATATTTCCAATAGCTTTACAAAACAGGCTCATCCCAATTACCCTTTTA
Organism: Kapaibacterium sp. (SeqCode); assembly: GCA_038229915.1. Taxonomy (GTDB): domain Bacteria; phylum Bacteroidota; class Ignavibacteria; order Palsa-1295; family Palsa-1295; genus JAFDZW01. The sequence continues at coordinate 625 of JBBRNY010000124.1, forward strand.
AGATACGCTGAAAAGAAAAAATGTTGCAGTTTATCACGATCTTCTCTGTCCGCCGAATATAAATAGGTCGGCAGTGCCGATGTCCGTGCTTGAAAACGACTTTCCGATTCAAGTGTTAACGGAATATTCAGCACAAGACCAAATGGCAACCGGAGCGGTATCGCCCGATGATCGAGCACCGCCACACCCGAGGCGAGTAACGCATTTTTACTTCGTCCGTTGCAGAGGGCGTATGATAATTCATAGATCATATTCATCGCCGTCGTATCAGCAACCTGCTCTTTATAATGTTTCCATTGATTTGACCTGAGCAATAGCCGGATTTCCAATCCTTCTTCATAGCCTGAGGGTAATATTGTTTGCAAGACAACACTACCAAGATGATCGGCAAGCGATTGCGAGCGAGCCACACACGATAGTGTGATCATCATCGCGATCATCCACAATCGTTTGTACATTGTATCAGACTTCCAACGGCGAGTCTTCGGCAATTCGGGTAAAGAGCTTTTCGAGACGCGCACTAAAGTATCGGCGCTGTTCGGCAGGTGCGGCATCGGGCGCGAGCGGTTCAAAAAACAATGGGACATTCACGAGTGCGTGCACCGCTTGTATCACAGGATATTTCTTTCGGTAACGAGTTTCGACACCAACTTTCGCTGCCTCATTAGTAATCACGATCGTCGGCACATTAAATTCTTGAAGCCACTGCATTACCACTTTAGATGAGTTTGGCGCTTTTTCACTTGCGACATCTTCCAACTGTTCGGCAAAAAAGAATGCGGTGCCGCCTGAGGAGGCAAGCTTGGATTTGAGATCGACCAGTTGCAGTGCTAAGTCACTGCCATCGGAGATCTCAGCATTTAAAAATAATTTTGCTCCGAACTCGATACAGCTTCCACTGTAATCTACTTCGAGCGGCGGAAGCTTCATCCCAAGATCGCGACGCGCAAGTTCGGCAATCCGATTCAGCTCTTGCTCATAGACGAGATCATCAACACTCACTTGTTGCGTTCTTTTTGGGGAAAGCAGGCCTTCGGAGCGCAACAAATACATTTTTGCTGTTAAAAATTGAAATGGTTTTCCTGAAAGATCCATCGAGGCGACATCACGAAACGGCGTTGCTACCTTAAAATCAAGTTCTTTGCCGGCTTTATCAAGAAACTTGACACCGATCGCCTGCGCCATCCCGAACCCCGCGTCGCGTGCGAGAGGCTCCTCCCAAGCGAGAAAAATAGAATGCGCACCTTCATCCAGAACATCTTGCATTAATTCGCCGATACCAAAGGTCGTACCCCAGAAATCAAAGTTCTTTATTTTCCCGCTCTTCTGTGATACTAATGGATGATCGGGGCGTTTCGCAATATGAGACATTTCGATAACACCGACAGTACCATTATCTCCGGCAAAGCCGATCGGGACGATGAGTTGCTCGCCCGAGGCTGATGTTGCCTCGACTTCTAAGAACGAGCCGAGCGTAGCGGTCACTAAGTGGTCGATCGTTCCGGCTTCACCACTGACGAGCGGATACTGCTGTACTTTTGATGTCTTGAGCGTGGCACGAATTTGTTTGGCGGCGAGAGACGAAACTTCGCCGCTGGTAAATGCGGAGCACTTACGAGAAATAATAAAGAATGGCTGTTGCACGTAATGAGTAGATGAAAATTGTAAAAATAAATACTCTTTATGAATGCTATTTATTGCCCGTCACGTTCCCACCGAAAAGTACCGGGCGGCGGTAGCGGTCCCATCAAGCGATAATCGTTTATCAAAAACTGATCGACAAAATAATATCGTTGATTGAGATCGTAGTACGTCCACGTTTCGTATGGCCGTTGTCCGGCACTGTAGGCGTTGCGGTCGATGCTTGTTGGTGCGCCGAGCATCAGATAGACTTTGCCCCGATCGGAGCGCCAACCCGGCCCCAGATGTTCGAAATGCTCATTGGCATATCGCACACGTTGGTAAAATACTTCCATTGGGCGAGTGGTCGTTGTGCCCCGATAGACATTCATTTTATACCAATAATCTTTTAAGGCAGCACGTTTTTCGTTCGAGGTCTGTGCAAAGACAAGCGAGTCATACGCACCGCCAACCGAAATGACATACAATTGCTGGATAGCTTCGTCAAGATCGCCATTGACAAGAGGCACACCATGACCGATGGTTACGGTTAATTGATGGTCGGAATAATTTTGCGAAACGGCGATCAGCTTTTTTAATTCGAGCCCCGTATCAGAAACATTTGTCGTCACGAAAGAATGTAGCACGTATGACCCCGTCCAAAGATCATCATTTGAAAATCGCGAGAATAAGCGCATTGTTGTTCGACCGTCGGGCACGACGATCTTTGTTACACGGCTGATCTCGGTGCCACCATCATCAGCAATTGAATGTATCACCCAGAACGGAACGCTCTGCGGAGCCTTATAGACCTCGAAAAATGCGCCTCCTTCTTGTGAAGAAATTTCTGAAATATCTGCACCAATATTTGGAGTCAAACGATTTCCGATCTTCGTTCGATATAAGAGCAGATCACTGATCGAAAGTGCCGACGAAGCAAACGAACGAGTCCGCCAGACGGTATCACTAACGAGTTCATTCTTCTTTGTAAGATCGGCGATACGAATTTGAATATGATAGTTGTGCCCACCAAGCAACCGCACACTATACTGCGAAGCATCGGCTCGTGTTTGATCGAGTTCTTTTAACTTGTCCCAAACAGTAGTCGGAAGCGAGACACTGTTCTCTTGTTTCTTGGAATACACCACCAATTCTGTTGCGGGGTCTTTGATCTCGATGGTTACGGTATAGTCCGCAATATATCGATCAACGGCATTTTGAAAAAAGAGAAATGAATACGGGACCGCTACATATATATCCGTGCGGACACTATCGACCGAATTTGGTGATTTCAGGCTGAGGAGTTCGTAACGAAAACGTTGCTCATGTATCTCTTCTTGTGCGCTTGAAGATCGCGCACAAACGATGGCAGCCAACGCAAGAGTAAAAACGACTGCTCGTTGGATCTTCTTAGAGCACATTCCCTTGCAGATCAAAGTCATCGGCGCCCGTGACGACGGCATTTACTATTTCACCGACAACAAGTGGTCGTTCGCTTGTGAGCTCGATCTCGGCATCCACTTCGGGTGCATCGGCTTCGGTGCGACCATAGAATGTAGCATTTTCCTGACGATCAACAAGCACACGGAGTGTCTTCCCAATTTTTTCTTGATTGAGCTCGGATGAAATATCGCGCTGAAGCTCCATCAGTCGTGCTTGCCGACGGACTTTCTCTTCGTGGGTATGCGTATCGCCAAGTGGTTCGGCGGTGGTGCCATCTTCGACAGAGTAGGTAAAGATACCAAGACGATCGAATCGCATCGTATCGACAAATTCTTCTAACTCGGCAAATTCTTGTTCGCCTTCGGTCGGGTAGCCGACAATGAGTGTTGTCCGAAGTGCAATGCCAGGGACTTTCTCTCGGATCGTATGAATAATATCTTCGGTTGCACGTCGGGTAATGCCGCGGCGCATTGATCTCAATACTTCGGTCGAAGCGTGCTGAACGGGAATATCAAGATACTTCACGATCTTCTCTTCAGATGCCATAACATCGAGAATATCGAGCGGAAATTTTGCCGGATAGGCATACATTAACCGAATCCATTCGATACCATTGACTTTCACGAGTGCTCGGAGCAGATCACTAAGCATTCTGGTACCATTAATATCAAGTCCGTAATAGGTTAGGTCTTGCGCTATAAGTACGATCTCTTTGACACCACTTGAAGCCAGCATCATTGCCTCGAAGGTGATCTCCTCGATCGACTTCGAGCGGTGCCCGCCGCGCATGATCGGGATAGCACAAAATGAGCAAGGGTTATCGCAGCCTTCGCTGATCTTGATATATGCAAAATGTTTTGGTGTGGTCAGGATGCGTTCGCCGAGCAAAAATCGTTGAAGGTCGGGACCGGTTCGTTGTGGCGCATTTGGTACAACTGAACGAATGATCTTCTCGAAATCCTGGGTACCAAAAAAACCATCAACATCAGGAAGTTCTTCTTGAAGATCGCTTCGATAACGTTCGGACAAGCAACCCGCCACATAGACTTCCGAAACATTACCGGTTTTTTTGAGTTCGAGTGCCTCTAAGATCGAGTCGATAGACTCACGCTTTGCGCTCTCGATAAAGCCGCAAGTATTGAGTATGACAATGTCAGCAAGGTTCGGGTCAAGAGTAAGCTCGACACCGGTCGAACGCAATCCGCCCATCAAAATTTCAGAATCGACGGTATTCTTCTCACACCCAAGTGTGATAATTGAGACCTTTTTGGGTTTGGTAATGATAGTATTTGGCATCAATGCTGAAAACACCGATGTCGTCGGTCTGGTGCTCTCAGTGCGTCAGCTCTATTTTTTTGTAAATTTGTAGTATGCTAAGACGAATATTATCGATCTTGTATATTATTGCTTTTGCGGTTACCGTTACGTATTCACAGAAACGGATTGTGATCAATGAAGTGATGTATGCCCCACTTGCACCGGAGCCGGAATGGGTTGAATTATATAATCTTGATTCGGTTGCTATTGATCTCAAAGGCTGGAGACTTTCCGACAAGATCACTACGATAAAATTTCCGAGCGTCCTTATTCAGCCCAACGGATATGTTCTCGTTACTAAAGATAGTAATGCCCTGAAAGCAAAATATCATCTGATCGATGTTACGATCATTCAAGGAAAACTCCCGAGCTATAATAATGATGGCGACCAGATCATACTGAGCGATTCTGGAAATATTACTATCGATAGTTTTGAATACACTCCAAAATGGGGCGGGCTCGGAGGAATTTCGATCGAACGCATTGACGCTGAATTACAAAGTGATTCGGCAAATTTTTCTTCTTCAATTGCTGACTCAGGCGCAACGCCCGGCGCGCCAAATTCGATTCGCCGCCGCGACTATGATATCGCAGCCACTCGAATCGAAATACTGACTAAAGATCATACTGTGAATCTTGCCCTCGTCTTCCAAAACCGCGGAAGATTTGTGACTAATAGTATTGCGTACAAACTCCTTAGGAGAGGCCAAACAATTCCGGTAACACTCGGTACGACAACCAACGCGATACTGCCACTTGCGTACGATACTGTTTATGTTGATTGGACTGACGCCCCGTTCGGGACAAGCACTCTGACGCTCATCGCTGACAATGCGGAGGATGAATTTCGTCGCAATGATACTGTCTCTCAAACAGTCTATCTTCCGATACCCGAAGGTACGGTTGTTATCAATGAGTTGATGGTTCAGCCTATTCTAACATCATGCCAATGGATCGAACTCTATAATCAAAGCAATAGCATTATTGATCTTTCCGGAGTTTCGCTTATTGTTTCTCATGCAGATACTTCATACCGATTTTTTATCGACTCACTAACGATCTTCCCGAAAAGTTATGGTATTATTGCCGCAACTTCAAAAATATTTTCGAGCTACAACAGCCTTCGCCCATCAAATGATATTTTTGTAAAGAATACAACAAGTTTACATTTATTGCCAGATCAGAGTAGCGTTTCGCTAAAAAATCGTGATCTATCGCCTATTGATAGTATGTATTATGATAATACATATTACTCCAGGAATCTCTCTTCAACAGTTGGTATATCACTCGAGCGAAAGCATTCATCAGCAAGTTCACAACCGAAAAACAATTGGGGCTCGTGTGTCGATGATCTTGGGGCAACACCGCTCGCGTTAAATTCTTTATCTCTCGACTCTTCGCTTATTCATCCTGCGATGCGAGTCACCATCGCACCGAATC
>JBBRNY010000125.1:0-6321 GCA_038229915.1 Kapaibacterium sp. (SeqCode)
ATTATTGGCTGAGGGGTATCGAATGAAATGTTGCTAAGATTTAGTCTTGGAACAATCCGCCGAGTTTTGGGTTGCTGTATTATCTCTAAACGATAAGACATCCTATGAAATTGACACGTCGAAATTTTCTTCTCGGTACTGCACTTGCCACCGCCTCCGTAGCAACGGCTCGTCAGAGTGTGTTTGCGAAGTCCGGAATGTTTACAAGTTTAGCTTCCGGTAACCCATTAAAAATACCTCCCGTAATAAATGGCGGAGATCTTCTGGTTGCTCCGGGGAAGAGTGAGATTTTCCCAGGTGTGCAAACCGATGTCTTAACGGTCAATGGGTTATATCCGGCTCCGATGATCCGTATCAAGAAAGGCGAACAATTTTCCGCGCGTCTCATTAATAATCTTTCGGAGGATTGTGTGCTGCATTGGCATGGTTTTCATTTACCTTCGGAAATGGATGGGCATCCGAAATATGCGATCGCCCCGGGGCAAACAACCGATATTACATTCCCGATCATCAATCGCGCCGGCACGTATTTCTATCATTCGCACACCGATATGAAAACGGCTGAGCAAGTCTATCGTGGGCTTGCCGGAATGTTTATTGTTGATGACGATGAAGATGCCGCACTACCTCTTCCGCGAGGCATCTACGAGGTGCCGTTAATAATTTCTGATAAACATTTTGATGACGCCAAACAGCTGAGTTATATGCCGAATGCGCTCGATCTGCGCGGCGGATTTCTTGGCGAGACGATTCTTGTTAATGGTACTGTTGATGCCTATCATAACGTTGCTCCGACACTCTACCGCTTCCGTGTGCTCAATAACTCCAACGCACGTACATACAAACTTGCACTCAGTAATGATGCGTCATTCACGGTGATCGGCGGCGATGGTGGACTTCTCGAAAATCCTGTATCAGTAAAATCTTGTTTCTTGGCGCCGGCTGAGCGTTTGGATATCCTTGTTGATTTTTCTACCTATCAAAACGGCACCGAGATCACCCTTAAAAGTATTTCATTCTCTTATGATGGTCCGCCATCATCGTCTTCGGTAAACGAAGGTGCTGAATTAAATATTTTACGATTTGATGTCACAGCGACCGGCACATCGGGTGCGCAGATACCTGCTACGCTTTCAACAATTGTTGCTTACAAGGAAGCGGATGCACTTCGGACAAGACAATTTACGCTTTTCCATTCCGGATCGATGCACATGATCAACGGGCTAAGCTTTTCGATGGACCGCATTGATTACACTATTCCTTTCGGGGAGCTTGAGATCTGGGAGTTTTTGAACAACACGACAGAAATACATCCGATGCACATCCACGGATTGCAATTCCAGGTGCTCGATCGGTCTTCGAGCAGTGCGCTATTCACGAACGACCTTGGCTGGAAAGATACCGTGATGGTTGCAGGGCTTGATACTGTGCGAGTATTAGTAAAGTTTGATACTTACGAAGGTCTTTATCTTTTGCATTGTCACAATCTTGAACACGAAGATCACGGGATGATGCTCAATATCTTCATTACAAAACAAGATGGCGTCGTCGAGGAAAAGCCTTCGGAAGCACCATTCCAAATTTTTCCAAATCCGGCTCATGAGATCGCGACAGTGTTTGTTGCTCCGGTAAATTCACCGAGAGCATTACTACTCACGACAATGACCGGTGTCCCTATTTTTCAGCAAATTATAGATGCTGGTGCAAGCTCGGCAACGCTGCACCTCAATGGCGTAAGCTCAGGAAAATACATTGTCTCGATCGACGGATTGACCACACTTCTGGATGTGATTCACTGATCGAGATGATGTGCTTTTTTGAGATCACGTCCACGCTCTTCTTCGAAGAGGCGCCATATCTGATGTTGTAATGTTTCTATCGGGTCAGTGCCGTCGAGTACGTTTACTCGTTCGTTGTGATGCTGTGCTTGATACATATACCCTTGAATGACATGGGTATAAAATACTTCTGACTCCGACTCGATCCTGTCCTTACCCGATGACTCGCGACGCGCGGAAGCAACTTTGAGACTAATATCAAAGAGGAATGTAAGGTCAGGCTCAATTTCATTTGATGCAAGCCGATTGATCTGCGTAATAATATCGAGCGCTATCCCTCTGCCAAATCCTTGATAAGCGATTGTCGAATCGGTGAAACGATCAAGAATAACGATCGCACCGCGATCAAGCGCGGGCTTGATGACTTCGTGAATAAGCTGTGCCCGGCTTGCCGCAAACAGCAGGAGTTCGGCTTCGCTACAAAGTGGGTGAGCAAACTCTTTATTGAGCAGAAGTGTCCTGATATGTTCGGACAGCTCCGTTCCACCCGGCTCGCGGAGCAGGAGTGTTTCGATGTTTTCTTGTTTCAGACGGTCTGCCAACAGCTTTGCTTGGGTCGATTTTCCGCATCCGTCGATGCCTTCGAAGGTGATGAGCATAAAATGAATATTGTTGTCACTCTACAAATCGAAGAACAGATAAAACGTGCCCCGAGAAATCTTTTTTTCACTTAATTCCGATGAAATTTTGATAACGAGAGCGGTGTTTAAGTCCGCCCACATCTGTATCTTCAATTAGAGTATCATAATATGAAAATTATTGTCTGTGTCAGCCATGTACCCGATACCACGACTAAAGTAAACGTGGCGGCTGACGGAAAAAATATTGATCCAGCTGGTGTAAAATTTATTCTCAATCCGTACGACGAATTTGCCGTCGAAGAAGCGCTTCGTCTCAAAGAAAAACACGGTGGGGAAGTCATCGTTGCCTCAGTTGGCTCCGATGCTTCAAAAGAAGCGATTCGCCAAGCGCTCGCAATGGGTGCTGATAAGGGAATTTTGGTCAAAGCTGATAAAAGTGATTCATTCGCCGTTGCCGAGTTGTTGGCAAATACGTTGAAGACTCAAAGCGCCGATCTTATTCTTCTCGGGAAGCAATCTATTGATTTTGACGGTATGGAAATTGCTCCGATGTTGGCAGAGTTGCTCGATATGCCTGCGGCGACAGTAGTAGTCTCATTACAAATCGACGGACAATCCGCTATTGCCGAAAAAGAAGTCGAAGGTGGAAAAGAGAAGATCGCTTTGGCAATGCCTTGCATTATTTCTGCACAAAAAGGCTTGAACGATCCGCGTTATCCATCGTTGCCAAATATTATGAAAGCCAAGCAGAAGCCGATCGAAGAGATCACCGCGACTGCCTCAGCACCACGCACAGCAGTTATCAAAATGGATAAGCCTGAGAAAAAACGGATCGGGAAAATACTCCAAGCCGATGGCAATGCGACCGCTGTTGCACAACAGCTTGCACAATTGTTGCACGAAGAAGCAAAAGTGATCTAATACTAATTTTTTGAAAGTTTGAACGTATGAATATTCTTATTTATTTTGAAGAGCGCAACGGTTCTGTTCGTAAACCATCGCTCGAAGCTATTGAGGCCGCAAAAAATCTTGGTGCTTCTTCGATCGCCGCTGTCGTAGCTTCTGCTTCGTCGTCATCGGTCTTGAACGAGCAAGCGAAACGCTCCGGCGTTGCAAAGATCTATACAGTTGACGATGCTCGTTTCGGTGAGTATTCATCAAAAGCTGCAGCGAAAGTGATCGCCGAAGCGGCGAAAGCATTCAACGCTGATGTCGTGATCGTTGCGGCAACGGGCCGCGGCAAAGATCTTGCACCACGAGTTGCTGTTCGTCTCGCTGCAGGCTACGTGCCTGATGTTACGAGTTTTACAGTCACTGGCAGCACAATTCATGCGACGCACCCGGTCTATGCCGGTAAGGCGAATGTCACGATGGAAGTGACGACTGCCGTAAAAGTATTTTCAACTCGTCCGAATCTGTGGAAAGCTCCGAAAGAACTTTCACCGAGTGATGCAGCGGTTGAGTCGCTTTCTGTGACCTTGACCGACACCGATTTTGCTGATAGAACAAAAGAGTTAATGTTATCACAAGGCAAGCTCGACGTTGCCGAAGCTGATATTATCGTTACCGGGGGTCGTGGTTTGAAAGGACCCGAAAACTGGGGATTGATCGAGAATTTAGCAACATCGCTTGGTGCGGCAACTGGCGCATCCCGTGCTGTTGTTGATGCAGGTTGGCGTCCGCACTCCGAGCAGGTCGGGCAAACCGGTAAAACCGTCTCTCCGACGCTGTATGTTGCCATCGCAGTCAGTGGGGCAATTCAGCATCTTGCGGGAATGTCAAGCTCTAAAACAATTGTTGCTATTAATAAGGATGCGAACGCTCCGATCTTTGCCGTCTGTGATTATGGAATAGTCGGCGATGCATTTGAAGTGTTGCCGCAACTAACCGAAGCAATTAACAAAGTGCGCGGACACTAACGACAATGGATACTGTTCAGGTTGAGATTCTCGGCATTTCCACAAGCCCGTCTTCGAATGGTGCGTATGCTCTTGTCCTAAAAGAAGTCGAAGGACAGCGACGCATTCCGATCATCATCGGAGGCTTCGAAGCACAAGCCATTGCGCTTGAAATGGAAGGTATTCAGCCGCCAAGACCGCTTACTCACGACCTGATAAAAAATATTCTCGAGTCGCTTTCTTCTTCGGTTGTCTCTGCTTCGATCGGCGAGCTGAAAGACGGCGTATTTTTCGCGACCATTACTCTTGCTGATGACATTGAGGTAGATTCACGCCCAAGCGATGCCATTGCTGTCGCCGTGCGCTACGGTGCGCCGATCTACGTTTCCGAAGCCGTAATGAAAGAAGCTTCGTTCGTGCCGGAAGATGATGACACCGAGATCGTTGATGAAGATAGTGATACGCCTGCCGGAATTCGCTCCGAGCCAAAAATTTCGAGTGTACAGTCACCACGGAAGCTTACCAAGCTTGAAGAGTTGGAAGAAAAACTCAATGGCGCGATCAAAGGCGAGGACTACGAACTTGCCGCAAAACTCCGCGACGAACTCAATAGAATGAAATCTGGCGGCGGAGTGAATTAAAACTTTTTTCTTTTTTGAATCGGAATGAAACTCCCTATCATCTTTCGATTTTTGTTGCTGTTATTGTCCTTCGGTGTCTCTAATGTTTTCGCCCAACCCACGACATTCAAACTGAGCGGACATCTGTATTCAGCCGATATGCACGAAAGTATTCCTGGTGCATCACTTTCTATCTTAGGGACATCAAAGGGCGCGAGAAGCAATAGAGACGGCGCATACTCGCTTACCTTAGAAGCCAACAAAGAGTATCGTATCCGAGTGAGCTCGTTGGGCTACAAACCCGACACAATACGAATTAGACTCTTAGCATCCCAACTCTTAGATATTACTCTGACGATCGCACCGTTGCAATCGAATGATGTCATCGTTACCGCAGATGCAAGCCGCAGAGAAGCCCGACGAATAATGCATCAAGCCATCGAGGAGAAATCGAAATGGCATAATGAGATAAATAATTATACCTGCGATGTCTATTCAAGGATCAATCTTCAGAAACTCGAAACCCTTGACACCACGCTCCTGACCGTCTTCGAAACGTATGCGAACGGGTTTTACGAAAGAGCAAAAGGATATACCGAACGCATTATAGCTCGCAAGTAAACTGCAAATATTCCACCAGCCATAAATCGTATTAGCTTGCTTGGGGTTTCAAATTTTTATGATGACCGTATCGTGTTGCCCGAATATTCTATCGTCAGTCCCCTTGCCACTGATGCGTTCGATCGATATGATTATGACCTACTCGGTACTCGACAAATAAACGGTGCTAATGCCTACGAGATCAGTGTCGAGCCGAGAGGGGTGATCGCTCCGGCATTCGAAGGGCGTGTTTGGATCGATATGTCCGACTACTCATTAGTGTATTTAAAATTACATCCAAACGGAGCACTGAAGTTTCCATTCGTGACCAAGGCAGATCTCGATCAATCGTATGTTGAAGTTGAAAATAAATATTATCTCCCGGCGCAAACTCATGTTGTTATGAACGCCGAACTGCAGTTGCCGTTTACGCCTAAATTTAGCGCGGAGTTAACCGGGTTATCTCAAAACTATGTTATCAATACAACGATACCAGATTCGATCTTTTCGGGGAAGCGTCGTGATGTTGATTCCTCGGCAGATAAAATAGATGGCGCTACTTGGCTCTCGCTTCGCGGAGTGCCGCTGACAGCGCAAGAAGAAACGGCGTATGCCCGTATTGATACGATGGTGAAATATGTCAAGCCACCTGCACCCGATTCTTCACTGCTCCATTTTTCGTTTGCACCGATTTTATCTTATGACCGTGTGCAAGCTACAAGATTAGGGCTTTCAGTGGACATGGGAATATTTCAAGCCGCTCCGATAGATGTCGGCATCGATG
>JBBRNY010000126.1:0-6297 GCA_038229915.1 Kapaibacterium sp. (SeqCode)
AAAAATTTCATCTTCTCGCTCAATCGTCATTCCTCTCGACCCGGGTTTCCAACCTGTCGCTTTTTCATAATACTCGATTGTCTCAAGAATAGAAAGTTGATACGGAGTGAATGCTATTGAAAAATCTTTTTGTGCTTTTGATATGTCATAGATCAACATATCTCCACCAAAGGTACACGGAAAATCGCTCTGTTTAGTGATACGGTTGTCACCGAGTTGCTCTTTGCTAATACTTATCACCTCAGGGGTTTTATTCATTACACTTGCGATCACTTCTATTTTCTCTCGCAATGTATTGATCGGATGTGTTACGGCATTATATGTTGTCCGATGAGATGTCAGCGATAACGCACCGATCAGAAGTGTGACGAGATCATTCACAAAAGTGAGATTGCCCCGTTCATTGCCATTATTAGGAACGAGAATTTTCTCGCGTGCTTTTACTCGTTGCAACCAATAATAATATCTCTCGGTGTAATCATACTTCCCATAGACGATGCTCGGTCGTAAGATGATCTTATCAAGCCAATCGTTGGCAAGAATAACTCGTTCGCACTCTGCTTTTTTCTCACCGTAAAATTGTGACCAATCCCCGAGTCGTTGCTCCGGGGTGCAAGAAAGCATTGCATAGTCTTCGCTTACCAGTGCATCCGGTTTTCCCATATAAGCATCGACATCATACACCGAAACGGTCGAGACATAGATATATCTGCCGATCTTACCGCGAAGTTTCGGAAGTAACGCTTCTATCGAATTGGGATAGTAGCCGTTGACATCAATAATGTAATCCCAATCTTGCGAAAGTATTTTATCAAGATCAGCAGTCTCTCTATCGCCTATGATCTTTTTCAGACTTGGAAAAAGATTTGGGTTTGATTGCCCTCTGTTAAAAAGTGTAACGTCAAGATCAGGTCTGGTCGCGATGATCTCTTCGACGAGTGCGCGGCCGATGAACTGCGTTCCACCAAGTATAAGAAGACGTGAGGTACTCACTACTATATTAGAGTCGTTCGACGATGATACTCGTAGCTTCACCACCACCGATACAGATCGAGGCGAGACCGATCTTTTTATTATTTTTCTTGAGTGCCGTCAGCAATGTCATAATAATACGTGTGCCGCTGGCTCCGATCGGATGCCCAAGAGCAATAGCGCCCCCAAGCACATTCAGTTTTTCGGTCGGAATTCCCAGTTGTTTTTGTGCGGCGATCGGAACAACAGCAAATGCTTCGTTGATCTCGAAGAGATCAATATCACCAATGCTCATACCAGCGCGCTTCAATACGATCTCGATCGAAGAGATCGGCGCCGTTGCAAACAGACGCGGTTCTTGTGCATAGCTTGAGTATGCAAGAATGCGAGCAGAGGCTTTCAGATTATTTTTATTGGCATACGATTCGCTTGTCAAAACCATCGCAGCTGCGCCATCATTGATCGAGCTTGCATTGGCGGCAGTGATCGAGCCGCTCTTATCGAACACCGGTTTTAATGTCGGGATCTTATCGTACTTTACTTTACGCGGCCCCTCGTCATCTTTAACAGTTACAGTTTCTTTGCCTTTGGCTACATCAACGGCGATGATCTCATCCGAAAAGTAACCGTTATCAACCGACTCATTGGCAAGTTTGAAACTACGGATCGCAAATTCGTCTTGTTCTTCGCGAGTAATCTTGACATCACGAGCGCAAATCTCGCCGCAATTACCCATGTGAAAATTATTGTACGGGTCCCACAGTCCGTCGTTGATCATTGAATCGACCAACACGCCATTCCCCATCTTATATCCACTCCGTGCTTTTGGCAAGACATACGGAGCGTTCGACATCGACTCCATTCCGCCCGCAACGACCAAGTTATTATCACCAGTCATAATACTTTGCGAAGCAAGCATTACCGTCTTCATCCCTGAGCCACAGACTTTATTAATCGTTGTGCATGGCACCGAATCGGGAACACCAGCACCAATAGAAGCCTGACGTGCAGGGGCTTGGCCCATACCGCCAGTGAGCACACAGCCCATCAGTACTTCATTGACGTCTTCGGGTTTGATGTTCGATCTCTCGATAGCTGCTTTGATAGCAATAGCACCGAGTTGCGGAGCCTGGAGCTCGGCAAGCGCACCCATAAATGAACCGATCGGCGTTCTGGCACTACTGAGAATTACTGGGGTTTCCATAAGGATAATATTTAAAATGTTATTTGAGTCGGTATCTAACAATAATTCAGATATTTCCGTCGCTACATTTGTGGGGATATTTATTGCTATCTCAGTAAACAAATCCGAGTTCTTTTGATCGAACTTTCGCTAACTAACGAGCGTTAGTTAGTTTAATGAAGACCTTGCCACGCAAAGACCAGATCAGGCTCAAAGCACAGGTGCTCTTTCGCGAGAAAGGCTATGTGGCGAGTTCGATGCGCGATATTGCCGATACGCTTGGTATCGAGGCGGCGAGTTTGTATAATCATATTTCCTCAAAAGAAGAAATACTCCAAGACATTTGTTTTTCAATGGCGGAGAGTTTTTTTGTGGCGATCGAACCCATCAGCACCGAAAATATTCCGTTAGACGAAAAACTAAAAAAAGCGATCACTGCACATATTGGTGTTATCGCCGCGAACTCCGATGCATCAGCGGTGTTCTTGCACGAGTGGCGACATCTTGGCAACCCAAGTCTTTCAGATTTTAAGTTAATGCGCCGCCGTTATGAGCGCATCTTTTCGTCAATGCTTGATGATGGCATTCGCACAAAAGTATTCAGAGCTGTTGATGTCCCCCTCACCGTCCGCACATTGCTTTCTGCGATGAACTGGACGTATGAATGGTACAACCCCAAAGGAAAAGTTGACCCAACGGCAATGTCAGAACATATTTGCAAACTCATATTGGATGGCTTGCGAAACTAAACATTTTTTTTTAAATTCTACGATTATGTACGGAAGCGCATTTATAGATAAAGACGAGAAATTCGTTGGCACAGCCGAAGACGAAGCCCAATTGCTCGAAGTATTTGAAGCGCGAATAGCTCGTGGCGAGAAGATCGAACCCGATGATTGGATGCCGGCGGATTACCGCAAGCAGTTGATCAGAATGATCGAGCAACACGCGCACTCCGAAATTATGGGCGCACTGCCCGAAGGCACCTGGATCACTCGTGCGCCGGGTTTTCGACGCAAGCTTGCGCTCATTGCAAAAGTGCAAGACGAGGTTGGCCACGGACATTTGCTCTATGCTGCGGCAGAGACATTGGGCAAATCCCGTGAGGATATGGTCAATGATATGATCTCCGGAAAGTCAAAGTATAGTAATATTTTTAATTACCCTGCAAAGTCTTGGGCTGATATTGCGGTGATCGGTTTTCTTGTTGATGCGGGTGCGATCATCAATCAGTTGCTCAATGCCAAAGGCAGTTACGGTCCCTATTGCCGTGCGCTCGAGCGCATTTGCTATGAAGAGTCATTTCATTTGAAACAGGGCTATGATGCATTTGTTGCACTTGGCACCGGTACGCCGATGCAACGTGAAATGCTACAAGATGCGCTCAATCGTTGGTGGCCGCCAATGATGCACTTTTTTGGTCCATCGGACAAACTTTCGGTGCATACCGAACGCTTGATGCGTTGGAAAGTAAAAATGGCTTCGAACGAAGATATGCGTCAGGAATTTATCGACCAGTACGTGCCAAAAATTTGGGAGCTCGACTTTACACTTCCCGACCCGAAATTAAAAAAGAATGAAGAGACCGGAGTTTGGGACTACACCGAGCCAGACTGGGACGAATTCTTCCGCGTCATCAATGGCGATGGCCCTTGCAATGCTGAGCGCATCGCCGTCCGTAAATATGCCGAGCAACACGGGCGTTGGGTTCGCGAAGCATTGATGAGCCGCACACCTGTTGCACACGTCACACCATTTGCATAGATCGTATGATTAACAGTATTGACCCTCGTATCAAACGTGCCGATCTCGAAGGAGCATCAGGTTTTGGCGCATTAGCCGAAAATGAGAATTGGATTCCGTTCGCGGTTTTTCATCAAGACAAACGTGGCGAACGTCACGAATTTGTCGGTACCATTCACGCCCCCGACCCAGAGATGGCATTACTCTTCGCCAAAGAGCAATATGGTAGAAGAAAAAAGACCGTGAACATTTGGGTCGTTCGCTCAAGCGATATTTTTACCTTCGCGCACGAAGACGAAGATATGTTCGAGACCGTACCCGAAAAAAAATACCGCGAAGCGTCGGGCTATCCCGTTCGCAAATACATCAATAAATATCTCAGCGAAAAAGATCACGAATAATATGAGCGCAGCAATTAAAAACTTACTCTATCGTATGGCTGACGATGAACTCATCATCGGACACCGCAATAGCGAATGGACAGGGCTTGGACCCATCCTCGAAGAAGATATCGCCTTCAGTTCGCTTGCGCAAGATCAGATCGGTCATGCGCTGGCTAATTATACAATATTAGAAAGCCAATTCGGCGAACCACCTCCGGATACGGTTGCATTCAATCGTAAAGAAAAAGATTTTCTTTCGTGTCACTTAGTCGAGTTGCCAATAGGCGAATATGATTTTTCGTTGATGCGGCATTTTTTATTCGATCATAGTGAAAGCTGCAGGTACGAACTGTTGCTCAAGTCGTCGTTCGCTCCGCTTGCGATGCTCGCAAAGAAAATTAAAGGCGAAATAAAATATCACACGCTTCACGCCGATCTATGGATCACAAAACTCGGTAACGGTACTGAAGAGAGTCATGCAAGGATGCAGACTGCGCTAAACGAAACATTGCCATACGCCCTGGGATTGTTTGAAGCAAGTGATTACGAAGACGAATTGATCTCGACTGGGGTGTTTGCAGGTGAGGCAGCGTTGCAAGCAATGTGGCTCGACCGCATTACACCGATCATCGAGCAAGCACATTTATCAATGCCTGATATGACGACGATCGAACCAAAATATGGAGGCAGACGCGGTTATCATAGTGAATTTTTACAGCCACTATTAACCGAGATGTCGGAAGTATTTCAGCTTGATCTCGAAACGAAGTGGTAGTATGACAACGATCAACAACGAAGAAATTTACACTGTTCTCAGAACAGTAATGGACCCGGAAATTCCGGTGCTTTCTGTTGTTGATCTTGGGATGATCACCGATGTACAAACGAGCGACGACGGTGTGACCGTCAAAATGATCCCGACATTTGTAGCGTGCCCGGCGATCAATGTTATCAAGACCAATATCAAAGAGAGTCTTGAACACGCCGGCTATTCTGATGTAAATGTGCTAATCGATGAGACCATTGCTTGGTCGAGTGATCGTATCTCAGAGAATGGAAAACTCGTTCTTGAGCAATTTGGTCTCGGTGCACCTATTCAGATCGACGGTATTCTTGATCTGAAGCAGATCGAATCGGTCAATTGTCCCCATTGCAAAAGCGAGAATACAACGATGCGTTCGCTATTCGGAAGTACACTCTGTCGGTCGATACATTATTGTAATGATTGTAAACAAGCTTTCGAGCGATTTAAACCTCTGTAGGAATTGAGATATTATTGGATGTTCTCAGACATTTCAGGTGGCACCAACTGTACTTCAAATACTTCTTCGAAATAGTTTGCCAGTCTGGTTTTTACTTCTGCGACTGTTGTCGGTTCTTCTAATAGCTCCGAAAGATTTACGACGCCTCTATCACTGATACCACACGGAATGATGTGATCGAAATACTTAAGATCAGTATTTATATTAAACGCAAAGCCGTGCATCGTACACCAATGTGATGCTTTAACTCCGATGGCACAAATTTTTCTTTCGTTGCCACTCTCCCCTACCCATACGCCTGTTCGTCCTGCAATACGAAATCCTGTAATAGTATATGATGCGAGTGTTTTGATAATTACTTCTTCGAGCGAACGTAAATACCAACCGAGATCTTCCTTAAAATGAGAAAGATCGAGGAGTGGATAACCAACAAGCTGCCCCGGTCCGTGAAAGGTGACATCGCCGCCGCGCTCGATCTCAAATTTTTCTGCACCGATCTTCGTCAGCACCTCATCAGTAAAAAGAATATTTGCTTCTTCGGTTACTCTGCCGAGCGTGAAGACCGGTGGATGCTCGCAAAGAATGAGCGTGTCGTTGGCTTTCGACTCGATCAGATCCTGAAAAATGCTCCGCTGAAGCTCCCATACTTGTTTGTAAGGGCTTTCGTCGAGCGATAGCAAAGCGACATTTTTCATATTACAGATAACATACAACTCGGGATAGAAGTTGTTTTGCACTAAAATGGAGGGCTTAC
>JBBRNY010000127.1:0-6099 GCA_038229915.1 Kapaibacterium sp. (SeqCode)
CGGTATATAGACAAATTTGAAAGTCACGCTATGAATAAAAAGTTTCGTAAATCGCTCTGCGGCTCAAATACTATTTCTCTACGAAGATACAAATAAATGAAGTAGTTTTGCAACAATGAAGACTGTAATCTAACTTCACAAATGTCTATGAATCTTATTGTTCTTTTTGGTGGCACCTCTGCCGAACGCGAAATATCACTCTTGACAGGCTCGGCAATGGCTCGGGCGTACGAGTCATTGGGGCATAACGTGACCTTGCTTGACCCGGCATATAACAAGCCGATGAAGGTTGCCGAGTACCAATCGTTGCCAGCAAGCACCACCCACCCAAGCGCCGAAACATTGCAAGCTCTTGCACAAGGCACGACACTGATCGATAGCCTCACCAGCCAAACCGTTCGCGATGCCGATGCTGTGGTGATCGGCTTACACGGTGTGCCGGGCGAAGACGGCACTGTACAAGCTGTGCTCGAACTCATGGGCAAGAAATTTACCGGAAGCGGTTCGCGCGCCAGTGCTGTGAGCATTGACAAAGCCTACACGAAAATAATAATACAAGCCGCAGGTGTTGCGACACCACGATGGACGTTTGCATCAAGTGAAGCAAAAAATCTTGACAGCGTAAAGAAATCAGCCGAAGCCTGGATGAACTCGGGAGTAGTAGTAAAGCCGAACGATCAAGGCTCAACCGTCGGCTTGACGATCTCGCAAAGCCCGGATTTCGATCTCGAAGCCGCGATCCGCTTGGCTTTGAAATATTCTTCCGGTGCGCTCATCGAAGAATTTATCGAAGGCGGAGAGTTAACGGTGACCGTGCTCGATGGCGTTGTATTGCCGATCGTCGAGATAGCCCCCGAAGGCGGATTTTATGATTATCATCATAAGTACACGAAAGGTCTGACAAATTACTATTGCCCTGCCGAATTACCAGCAGAGCTCACAACCAAAATTCAAGCCGCGGCACTGACGGTGCATAATTGTTGCGGTGCAAAAGGGTATTCGCGAGTAGATTTCCGTTTAGCACCAGATGGCAGTTTCTATTGCCTCGAAATTAATACTCTACCCGGGATGACAGAAACTTCGCTCGTCCCGAAAGCCGCAAAAGCCGCAGGGATGAGTTTCCCTGATCTGTGCAAAATAATTCTTGATGCGGCGTTACGCTGAGACCGAAGGCTCTTTTTTATTTCTCGTGCGTAGCCATTGTACAAGCGGCAATAAGATCGAAAGCCCAACGACGGCAAGAATTGCAAGGTGAAGATATTGTTCGACCCCGGGGAATGTTCGGGCAATGAAGTACCCGGCTGAGGTCATTGCGCCGATCCAAACAATAGCACCGATAATATTATAAAGCGTAAATTTTTTATAGTCCATCGCTGCCGCGCCTGCAACAACTGGAGCAAACGTGCGAACGATAGGGATAAACCGAGCTAAGACCATCGTCTTACCGCCATGCTTCTCATAAAATGCGTGGGTACGAATAAGATGTTCGCGCTTAAAGAGTTTTGAGTTCGGGCGTTCATAGAGCTTTTTCCCCGCAGTCTTGCCGATGTAGTAGCCGAGACTATTGCCAATCACAGCCGATGACATCAAGAGGATGTTCATCATCAGGAAAGAAACGGTAAAGACATTCGTCTCAGAAAGTAAGCCTGCGGTGATGAGCAATGTATCGCCGGGCAAGAAAAAACCGATGAGCAAACCCGTCTCGGCGAAGATGATAATACACAGCATTGGCAAGCCGCCGCCGGTGATGATCTGGCGAAGTCCGTCTGAAGAAAAGAGTTGGTGTAAGAAGTCCATTTGTCGTTTTTGTGATCGCGAGCTTATAATACCGTTAAATTTGTAAAGAAGTTTAGTAAATATTTTTCTCTCTATGCAAAGAACTCTTGATATGTGGTATAGCCCTTCGTTAAACGAAGAGATGCCGATCGTTGTCTATGGTCATGCCGGACCTGCATTACTGATGTTCCCATCGGCGGCGGCAGACTATCTTGAATACGAGCGCTTCTACCTAATTGATTCGATCAAAGATCAGATCGAAGCAGGTAAAGTGCGTTGTTTTTCGATCAACTCGATCAACTCTCAAAGCTGGCTCAATGATGAGATCGAGCCACGCCAGAAAGCCATACGTCATCAGCAATTCAACAATTATATTACTGATGAGGTCGTGCCGTATATCAAAAATGCGGTCGGCGGAGAATCGCCAGTGATCTATACAACGGGCGTTTCGTTTGGCGCACTCCATGCGCTCAATACATTGCTTCGTAATCCAGATCTCTTTACAGGTACTATCGCCTTGAGCGGTGTGTATGATCTGAAGTCCTATTCAAAAGGCTACTACGATGACGACGTCTATTCCAATTCACCTACTGATTATGTTCCGAATATTACTGATGAGCACTTCCTCTCGAAGCTTCGCGAAAAAAACATCTTGATCTACACCGGTAGTGGCGACTACGAAGATCCTCGCGAAACCTGGCGCATTGCGCAGATACTTGGCGAGAAAGGCATTCCGAATTGGGTCGATTGTTGGGATAATACCTACAAGCACGATTGGCCGACGTGGCGCGAGATGTTGCCGAAGGCGATCGACAAGTGTTTCGGCTAACGAAACCGTAACATAAATATTGTTGCTTACGCTGATCTCTTCTTTGCAATAAGAATAACCGTTTCATAACATTCACCGACTACACCGTTCGGGAAATGTTCTTTAAGGATCTCGTGAACTCGTTCGAGAAAGTGTGGCAATTTGTCTTGCCCAATACCAACGCCGACATACGACTTCGAGAGTAAAAATCCGAGATAGGCTTCGGGAGAATATTGCAACTCGAACGGAAACGTAAATTTTTCGACTTCGCCAAATAATCCAGATGCTTCGATCGACGGCTGAAAGTCAATACTGACAATGTCTGATCCGCCGCGATAATTTGGGTTATGTTCTTTTATCAGTCCGGTAATTTCTTGATAGTAGGTGTCGGATGTATTAGTGATCTGATTCCACATTACGACCAACGGCTTTTCATCGGCAAGGATACGGTGCACCTCTTTCAGGGATGCCGGTTTGTCGAGCCAATGAAATGATTGTGACATCACTGCCAATGCCAATGACTCCGAAGTGATCCTCGTGTCTTCGGCAGAGGCTTCGATCGTTCGGATATTTGAAAGACCCTCCTCTTTTGCATTCTTGGCTAATTGTTCAAGCATTCCGGAAGCTGAATCAACAGCATACACCACGCGAACATACTTTGCCAGTTCGAGTGCTATGCGACCTGTGCCGGTGCCAATATCAGCGACATCGCTCGTGCGGTCGAGCTCGGCAGAGGTAATAAGAAACAGCAATGCATCTTGCGGATAATGCGGACGGTACGCATCATACTGCTCGGCAAGTGCATTAAAAATTGTCTTCGGATCTCGAAGCATTTTAGTTGAGCGCTATAGATTACTTTTGAATACGAAAGTCCTGCTCGGACTCGTTAATCGGCAACTCCTTTTCGACAACACTCTCGACCTCCGATGTCGGTGCGCCGCGATGAGCCCATTGTATAAGCCGATTTAGTGCTTCTTCGTTTCCTTGCGCCTCGACCTCGACCGAGCCATTGCTCTGGTTACGAACAAACCCACTCAAGCCCAACCGTTGTGCCTGCTTTTGCGTATAAGCCCGAAACCCAACACCCTGCACATAACCCGAAATGATCAATTGAATACGTTTCACAATTTCTCTTACTCCAACGAAAAAATAGTGGCAAGCTTTGCGTCGTCATATCTTGCCGCCAACGCGAGCATTAATTTTAATCTTGCTTTTTGCCCGTTGAGATACGGCGCAAACAGACAACCTAATTTTTCGAGATCGCGCCCCGCGCCTTCATACGCATAGTACGGACGCACCGCTCCACTCGGGCACCGCGAGCAGATCACGACAGGAAGATTCATTTCGCGCGCTCGTGCAATGCCATTGAGTGCGCCGGGCGGCACATTGCCTTGCCCCATTGCTTCGACAATAATACCGCTGACACCTTCTTTGATCGCAAAGGCGAAAAGATGATCGTCCATACCGACGTACGTTTTGAATAATTCAACTCTTGGAAGATCAGCTTCTTCGTTGAGTGCAATATGAAATCGGTTGCGCGATGACCGAAGTTTTATCGGTGGCGTTGATGCAAGAACATCGACCATACCGAGCGGACCAAAATCAAGCGAACGAAATGTGTCGCTTCGGGTCGTTGAAGATTTTGTCACCTCTTGCGCCGAGTTGATCGAACCACCAAGCACCGTGAGCACACCTTCGTTTTGAAAAGCATTGCTCGATGCGACGCCCAACGAATCAATTAAATTTCTTCCGCCATCCCAACCCGCATCGAGCGAGTGATGCATCGCGCCGGTAAAGACGATCGGCTTTTTGGTGTCAATACACAGATCGAGCAAGAATGCACTTTCTTCAAGCGTGTCAGTGCCGTGGGTGATCACCGCGCCATCGACATCTTCAAGCACTGCCGACACAAACTCGGCAAGCGAGATCATCATACTCGGCGACATCTGTGGTCCCGGCAGTACCGAAAAATCATAGACGATCGTTTCGACATTCGGTAAATATCTTCCGACCTCAGGTATGCGTTCGAGAATTTGCGAGCCTTTGAGGTTGGGCACAGGTCCGGCATTTTTGTCGGTCGTAACAGCGATCGTACCACCGGTAAAGATCAGCGCAATACGTGAACTGGTGTCGGTCGTTTTTTTCGAAAGCGTTTGTGTAGTTGGGGCAGCAATAGAGCTCATAAAATATTCGCGAGATGAAGCATTAAGTATCTATTAAACGAGTAAGCCCGAAAGAGGATTTCATCTCGTTTGCTTTTCTCTCGGAGCGGTAGTGTTCGCTTTTGCGTTCAACTATGATATGGCAACGCGTAATTCTTCTACATCATCGAACAAGTCATCGAACAAACTCGAAACTGACTTCGAGCAATCACTGCGTCCGCGTGGCTTTGGTGAATTTTCGGGGCAGCAGAGTATTGTCGAAAATCTTCAAGTATTTATTGCCGCCGCCAAACAGCGCGGCGAGGCGCTCGATCATGCGCTCTTCACCGGTCCTCCGGGGCTTGGGAAGACGACGCTTGCAAATATCATCGCACTCGAAATGGGTTCGAATATTAAAACCACTTCCGGTCCCGTGCTCGAACGCCCTGGCGACCTTGCAGGGCTCTTGACAAATCTTGAGGAAGGCGACGTACTCTTTATCGACGAGATCCACCGTCTTTCGGCGGCGGTCGAAGAATATTTATATTCAGCGATGGAAGATTACACGCTCGATATTATGATCGACTCTGGTCCGGCGGCTCGATCAGTTCAAATAGAATTAAAGCCGTTCACACTCGTCGGTGCAACAACCCGTGCGGGGCTGCTGACCGCACCACTTCGCTCACGGTTTGGCATTACCAATCGCCTCGATTACTACGACGCCAAAACATTACAAACGATCATCGAGCGCAGCGCAAAAATATTAAACATCGAAACCGACGTTGCCGGTACGCTCGAACTTGCACGCCGCTCTCGCGGTACACCTCGTATTGCAAATAGATTGCTCCACCGGACTCGCGACTTCGCACAAGTCAAAGGCAACGGACGCATCACTCGTGAGATCGCACTCGTCGCGCTCAATGCGCTTGAAGTTGATGAGCACGGACTTGATGATATGGATAAGCGCATTCTGCTTGCGATCATCGAAAAATATAACGGCGGGCCTGTTGGGCTTTCGACTATTGCCGTTTCGGTCGGCGAAGAACCCGGCACGATCGAAGAAGTCTATGAGCCATTCTTGATCCAAGAAGGCTTCATCAAACGTACCCCACGTGGAAGGGAAGTGACCGATATGGCGTATAAACATTTTGGCATTCAACGATCACAAAAGACATCAGATAGTTTATTTGATAATTAATTATGAAAGCAACCCCGCTCAGCGAAGAGATCTATAATTATATCGTCAATCTTGTTGGCACCGATGAAGAAGCAATGCTGTCGTTGATGATGGCCCATTCGACCGATATACCTCATATTATGATCAGCCCCGAACAAGCGCGTTTTGTCGGGTTCTTTTTGCGGGCTATCAAAGCA
>JBBRNY010000128.1:0-6052 GCA_038229915.1 Kapaibacterium sp. (SeqCode)
GCCATCGAAGAAAGATATAGATTTTTGAGTTATGGCGATGCGATGCTAATTTTGTAAATGGGTTTGTAAATTAGTTATTTACAATCCTGCGCGATACGTTCTAATTTTGTCACATCAAATCCTTGCGCTTTCGCTTGGGCGAGCAGTGTATTGATCGTTTCTTGAGGGAGAGTTTTTTCTCGGCTGAGTATCCAAAGATATTCGCGCGATGGCTCGCCGATCATCACGTATTTATAATCAGTATCAAGTGCCAGGATCCAATAGCTTCCGGCAAACGGCCAGAAGAATCTGACTTTGAGTTTGGTTGGTTCATCGGGGTTCGGAACCCATGCCGTACCCGTGGAAGATTTTACTGTGCCAGGGTCATCGATCTTATGTCCGGAATTGACAACTTTAATATCACCATTTTCTTTGATCGAATAATTTGCCATCACGCAGGTCAATCCGCTTTCAAAACGGTTCGGCAAGCGCATGATCTCGTACCACGAGCCAGCATATCGTTGTAGATCAATAGTTTTTACGACCGGCAGATCACCTTTCGATGAAGCACAGCCGAAAAAGGAAGTGACAGCAAGCGTCATTACGAGAATATATTTTTGTGTATTTTTCAAAATATTTTGCGACAATAAATACTATTATTGTTACGCAAAACAACTGAGGTTGGATGCAAATAATTGCGGCATTTATCGAATGTGGGAATAATGTAATAAATTGACACAATTCTGTAATCGTCCAAATACAAAAATGTAGTATATTTGTAAGAAAGTATGTTAAATTTGAATATTAATTTCTTAATAATACCATGACAACAGTAAAGCAATTAGGCATTTGGATGGATCACTCGAGCGCCCATGTGATGGAATATACCGGTGGACCCATTACGACGACTATTATTCAATCCTCATTTAACCACGATGAAAAAGAGGAGAGCTTAGGAAAGAGCGAATTTTTGATGCATAACAAAGAGCAACATAAAAATTCTGAATACTACAAAAAAATTGGTGAGACGATCAAGCATTACGGAGAAGTACTGCTCTTCGGACCTACCGATGCAAAGCTCGAATTGTGCAATCTCTTGAAAGCCGATCACCAATTTGCAGATATAAAGATCGAAACACAATCAGCGGATAAAATGACTGAAAATCAGAAGCACGCTTTTGTAAAAGACTATTTCACAAAGTAAATATACCGTAGATCGTTATGCCCTCATTAGCCGCAATCGCAAAGATCGACTTCCCTTTTCGTGTGAGTCAAGAAGAAGTAAAACAATTTGTAAAGACATTGTTTGCAACTTCATACCCTGCGGTCGAGCGGATGGTGAGTGCGTTTGATAATACAGAAATTAAAACGAGAAATTTCTGCAAGCCACTGCCCTACTATCTTGATATACATCGTTTTGAGCAACAGAATGCTGAGTATATCAGTATTGCGCTTGAGTATTGTATTAAGGCGATCGAGGAGTGTGTCACGTCTGCGAAGATCGATAAAAATGATATCACTGATATTATTTTTATTTCGACGACGGGGCTTTCTACTCCGAGTTTGGATGCGCTTATCATTAACAAGATGAGATTGAATCAGCACATCAAGCGCATTCCGATCTTTGGGTTGGGATGCGCCGGTGGTGTTGCCGGATTTTCGAAAGCAAGTACTATTGCAACAGCAAACCCCGATGCCGTTGTGCTGGTCGTAGGGGTTGAGTTATGCTCACTCACATTTTTGCGTGATGATTTTAGTAAGAGTAATTTTATCGGGTCGAGTTTGTTTGCTGATGGTGTTGCCGCTTGTATCATCACCGGAGATAATAAAGCCAACAACACTACACGCTCGATCAAACATCTTGCCGCACAGAGCAAGCTCTATTATGATACGCTTGATGTGATGGGATGGGAATTTCTTGACAAAGGTTTTAAGGTTATTTTTTCGCAGGACATCCCGACGATCATTTCGGATACTATCGCCGGAGATGTGGTGATGTTTTTAGAGAAGCACAACCTTAAACTTTCTGATGTCAAGAATTTTATTTTTCATCCAGGTGGAAAAAAAGTGCTTACGGCTTACGAAGAAGCACTGAAGGTCGAAGGAGATTTTTTGAAAAATACTCGTGAGGTTATGAACGACAATGGTAATATGTCGAGCGTGACAGTGTTGTATGTGATGGAAAGATTTTTTACGCAAGGATTTGAAGATGGGTACGGGCTAATGGTCGCAATGGGTCCCGGCTTTTCGAGCGAGATGGCATTGTTAGAAATGCAAAACTAACCGATGACATTTTATCTCTTTATTGCATTTATTATTCTCTTGCGAATTGCTGAGCTGTTGCTCTCGAATCGCAATGAGAAATGGCTGAATGCAAATGGTGCTATCGAATATGGCACGAGGCATTACCCTTTCATCGTGGCAATGCATTTCCTCTTTTTTGTTTCGCTCATCACCGAGTATTCTCTACAAGATGCCCACCCATATAGCGTAAGACTGATAGAGCTGTATTATGTGTTGATCGCGATCAAAGTGTGGGTTATCGTTTCGCTGGGGAAATTTTGGAATACAAAAATTCTTCGCGTTCATGGTATGCCGCTCGTCAAAAAAGGCGCGTATCGGTTTGTCAAACATCCGAATTATACTATCGTCGTTGCGGAGATACTCCTGATCCCGCTCGCGTTCGAACTCTATTATACTGCTGTTATTTTTACGGTGCTCAACGCGGTGATGATCTATATTCGTATCAAAGAGGAAAACCGAGTGTTAGTAGATTAGCTCTCACTGTTTGGGACGTTTGTTGTAGCCTTTTTCATCATACGGTTGAAGATCTTCGAGATACATTGCTTCGAGTAATTTAATTTCTTTGTCATAGTCAACGGTCTCGGTCTCGTTATGTTCTACTTCACCTAAGGTCTCGAATACAAACTTCCCTGCGCCAAGTTCTTTCCAATCGTTTTGCAATGCAGTGGCGGGATGACTACCGAGATCAAGTTGTAATGTATGACGATTTTTCTTTGCATTGATGTTTGCCGAGCTATCAATAAATATTTTATTGCTGACAGTATTTCGGATCTGAAACACTCCCATCGAAAACCTCATTTGCTTGTACTCTTGCTTTAATTCGTTTTTTGTTTTCATAATACAATTTATTATAATATCTCCGCGATCAACTGTTGCATCAACAAACAATCATCGACCATCGAGGTCTTGCGCGTTTGGTATTCGGTCGCGACAATGGCTTTGATGGCATTGTCGAGCTCGAGAGCAGAGTAGCGCCGAGCTTCGGCGACATAATTTTTTACATAATATACTGCACCACCATAGAGATCGAGTGCTTTGGCGATGGCTTGGTCGCTATCGCGGTTGATCGACATTTCGCGGGCAACGACTAATTGTTCAAAATATTTTGCGAGATTGAACAACGTCATAAACAATGCTTTTTTATCTGCTTCGAACATTCTGACCACAATTTCTGAAGCCAGTGTTTTGTTGCGGCTTCCGATGGCTTTGTTGAGTTCGAAGACGTTGTAGTGTGGCGAGACCCCGATCGTTGCTTCGACATCGGCGGCGGTGACCAGTTCTTCGGAGCCGACGTAGGTTACTAATTTTTCGAGTTCGCTCGAAAGCTGGCGCAGATCAGTCCCCAAAAGATTGACCAACATTTCTGCTCCGCGGGTTTCTAATTTTTTTCCGAAGTGTGCGGCGCGGTCGCAGATCCACTCCATTGCGTCTTGCTCTTTTAATGGCGCAAATTCTATCGGCGTTGCATTGATGAACAGCCCTTTCCACGGATGGGTGTTCTTTGCGCCAGGCTTGGTGCAATCGAGAATTAAGAGTGTCGAGCGGTTTGGGTCTTCGAGATAATCGGCGATGAGTGTGTTCTTTGGTGAATCGGCATCATCTTTTTTTCCGCGACCGATAAAAAATTTTTCGAAGTTGCGACAGATGATCACTCGCGCTTCTGCCATCACCGGATACGCCTTTGCTGAGGCGAGCACATCGACCAAGCGCGACTCTGTGCCATCAAATTGATCGAGATTGAATGAGCGTAAGGAAGCATCGGGAAGAAAAAGGTCGATCGCTTTGCGGAGCAACTCCGTGCGCAAAAATTCTTCTTCGCCAAAAAAAAGATAGACCGAATCGGCTTTGCCCGAGCGCCATTGTTTTTCGAGTTGCTGATAGGTCATACGTTAACGAACGACCGACATCGTGCGGTGTTGCGCGTTGTTGCCTGCTTGCAACACAAGGTGATACGAGCCCGAGCGGAGATCAGTTGTGCTCATTTGCAATGAATGCCAGCCTGTTTCGGGATGCGCCGCGTCATAAACACGCTCGATCTCGCGACCAAGTTCATCGAAGAGCGACAGATGCACTGTTGGATAATCAGCATCTATATAAAACGTAAGATTGGTTGCGCCGCCGCTTGAGGCGAACGATGGGTTCGGCGAGTTTTGCAAAAGTTGTAAACCATTCGCCGCAGTTGTTGGAATATTTACACTATTTCGCAACTCAGGTTGGTCGTCAGTAATGGCATCGTCGTTCGGGCGGTCGCCGATCACCAGCAAGCCATTCACTTCGAGACGACCGTTCATTACCGTCAGCGAATTGACATACACTTCCTGCCCTTCGCCGATGACGACGACAGTACCATTATCTATAGTGACGTTCACATCGCGATGGCGACTCGCGCCCGGGACCACACCGCGGTCGGGGCTTTGCCAAACGCCGCTATTTTCTTGTTGCCAATTACGGGTATCGGACCACACGCCGCTCGAAACCGAGCGAAACTCGACCTGCTGCGCAAGCGCAACGACCGGCAACAGCGCCAGAACAAAAATGCTTATTAGGGGGCGAAACATAAGCGTAAAAAAAAGTGATTATGAGTATCTAACTTTTACAAGTCGGTGATAATTCCGTTCGAAGCGTGATTCTTAGAATCGAAGTAAAAAAAAACGAGCAGGACTGATTTTACTTACTGAAATTTCCAAATTCTGATGAAGTTATTGTGGGTTGCCACTGCAATATGGGTTTGTTGTCTATTCGCGACAATATTGGTAAAATAAATGCCCGAAGGCAATGATTTCGCGAATATCGTCGACCCATCAACGATCCGCAAAATTTTTATTTCCCCGATTGAATTGGCTGAGGAAGCAGAGTAGATATTATCTTTAGTCAGAAATAATGAATATCCTATGTTAGTAGATTGAAACATACTATCTTCAGCTAAATCACCAAACTTCTTACCAGCCATGGTATTGAAGAATGAATAATAGCTCGGCGACGTACCGGTATTTAGAGCCCCAAATGTTATTCCGTCTTCGGAGTATCTAAGCACATCGTTAGAACCCGCGTTGATCGTGCGAATGAGTGTGTCATTTGTAATACTCCAGACGACAAAGGAGCTATTAGGGGTTTGCGTATTGCGAAAGATGACAGCATCTTCACTGCGGTCAAACCCGAAACCGGTGGTTCTATCAGCACGGAAGTTGGCAGTGTGCAATGTTTTGAGCAGACTTCCATTAGTCCCGGAATATACGTTAAAGAGATTATTGTCGTACAAAGCAATAATCTTGTTTCCATCATCGGAGATATGCGCATCATTGATCCAGATTCCGCTTTTAAGGACATTACATACTACCTTTGCCGTTGGGGTGGTAATATCAAATATTGATAATGTTATTGATACAAAGTCACGTGGGTCATAGAACATCAGTTTTTTATTATCTGTAGTAAATTGTAATTTTCTAAAATATATATTACTGAATTTGGTGCTGAGTTCACTTACTATAGTACCCGTTTTCGTTTCAAATACCTTGACGCCCTCGGTATAAACTGATACAGCAATCAAACTTCCATCAGGGGAAAGCGTGATTAGTCGTGCATCATCCCTCCCCACCACCGACGGTATATCAACAAAACTATCAGTATTTGCATCATTGATCGCAGCGTCTTTTGCACAGCCGCTCAGAGCCGTGAATGCCACAAACAGTGCTAAGAGCATCGTAAGTACGATTCTTGAAGTTGAGTGATGACCGATGGTATTTCGCTTCATAGTGGTTCGCTTTCCTTA
>JBBRNY010000129.1:0-5807 GCA_038229915.1 Kapaibacterium sp. (SeqCode)
AAATCTCCGCGGATGTGCTTCGAGTTCATCACATCATACGCGCCGCCGTATGCTTTGCGAGTGATCACCGTAACTTTAGGGACTGTTGCTTCGGCAAAAGCATAGAGCAATTTCGCACCGTGACGAATAATACCGCGCCACTCTTGGTCGGTGCCGGGTAAAAAACCAGGGACATCTTCGAAAACAACTAACGGTATATTAAACGCATCACAAAACCTCACAAAGCGTGCCGCTTTGACGCTCGCATCAATATCAAGCACACCTGCAAGCGACATCGGCTGATTAGCAACGATTCCGATCGGGCTGCCATTCAACCTGGCAAAACCCACGATAATATTGGGAGCAAAATCTTTGTGGACTTCTAAAAAGCTTTCTGCGTCGGTGATCTCTTCGATCACCAACTTCATATCATAAGGTTGATTTGCATTCGCAGGGATGATCGAAGAAAGTTTTTCACACAATCTATCTTTCTTATCGTCTGATGCTATCGCAGGGGGTTTCTCTTTGTTGTTTTGCGGTAAATATGAAAGGAGTCTTCTAATTCCTTCGATACATTCTAATTCGTTTGCTGAAGCAAAATGTGCAACACCAGATTTAGAAGCATGTGTATCAGCTCCGCCAAGTTCTTCGCTCGTGATTTCTTCGTGCGTCACCGTCTTGACAACGTTCGGACCAGTAACGAACATATAACTGGTGCCTTCGACCATCCAGACAAAATCGGTGATCGCTGGTGAATAGACCGCACCACCTGCGCACGGACCGAGTATCGCGGAGATCTGCGGGATAACACCCGATGCTAATGTATTCAGTAAAAAAATATCAGCGTACCCACCAAGCGAAACGACGCCTTCTTGGATGCGAGCACCACCCGAGTCATTCAAACCGACCAGCGGAGCGCCGACCTTCATCGCCATCTCCATTACTTTTACTATCTTTTCGGCATGGGCTTCGGAAAGCGATCCGCCAAAGACCGTAAAATCCTGACTAAAAACAAAGACTAATCTACCGTTGATCTTCCCTGAACCTGTGACCACACCATCGCCAAGCGGACGATTCTTCTCGAGCCCAAATTCGCTCGACCGATGTCGAACAAACATATCAAATTCTTCGAACGTCCCTTCATCAACAAGCAATGTCACCCGTTCGCGAGCCGTGAGCTTGCCTTTTTTATGTTGGTCTTCGATTCGTTTTTCTCCGCCGCCGAGCAATGCTTCGGCACGAAGTTGAGCGAGAAGTTCGTGATTATTTTGCACCGAGACGAATGATGAGAATTAAAACTGTACCTTAAACGATCCGTTTGAAATGGTTTTACTTCCTCCGCCGGAAGTACTAGTGACCGTACCACTAAATATCCCTTCCATTGTTTGGTTTACTCCATCTGAAGTCAAACTACTAACCTTGATAGTACCCGAACCTTGCCCCTTTTTAGCATCGAAGTTCGTGCAGACACCACTGGTTTGTTGCACACAATAATCTATCAATGCGACATCGTCATTTTGTACTGTGATGGAATAAGGCGCTGTTGCTTGCTTTGGGATGAAGAGTGTAATAACTAAACTATCGCCGTTTGTACCTTTGTATCTACCTTTCACGCTAAAATAACCGTTGCCACTTGCGCTGGTTTCAACACCCTGCACGTCAAAACCACCGAAATCAGAAATGGTCGCACGCATTTCGTTATTGACGAGCGGCAAGAAGGGTTCGGTTGCGACATCACAACCAATAATAAACAACGGAGTCAGTAATGCCAGTGTAAGAAAAAGTAATGTATATTTTCTCATAAGTTGATATGATAATAAAATTGTTATTCGATTATTCCGCCACCGACAACATCATCGCCTTCATAAAGCACGACTGATTGCCCTGGGGTAACGGCTCGACGAGTTGTTTCAAACTTCAAATGCAAGCCATTTTCAATAGGATATGCCATCGCCTCTGCGCCCTCATCTTTATATCTGATCTTCGCCGTTACACGGAGACCCGCTGTCGGAAGCTCGGCATACTTAATCATATTAAGCGAATGAGCTGTGAGTTCGTTCGTTAATAGTTCTTCATCGTCACCAAGTAATACCGTATTGTTCAAGACATCCAAACCGGTAACATATAATGGCTCCGGATGTGACGGAATACTTAAGCCCAAACCTTTACGCTGCCCGATTGTATAGAACGGCACACCGTCGTGTTCGCCGACAACTTCATCGTGCAGAACAAACTTCCCTTTTGGTGCAAGCGATTCAATGTCACTTACATTGTCGCGCAAGAAACGGCGATAGTTATTATCACTCACAAAACAAATTTCGTAGCTTTCGCGCTTCCCTGCAACAGGAAGGTGGTGTTCGTGTGCCAACGCTCGAACTTCTGTTTTTGTCAAACCTGATAACGGAAAGATCGTCCGACGAAAATGTTCATTTCGCACAGCCCACAGTGCATACGACTGGTCTTTCTCGGCATCACGCGACCGAGAAATAACCATTCGGCCGTTCTCGTCTCGCAGGTGAACATAATGACCCGTCGAGATCATATCGCACCCAAGTGCATCGGCTTTACGAAGCATCGCCGCCCACTTGATCTCACGGTTACATTTCACGCAAGGATTCGGCGTCTTGCCCTCGAGATAGGTCTCTTTAAAATAATCAATGATCTGCGAGCCAAATTCTTCGGTCAGATCCGTAACATAATGCGGAATGCCAAGCATCATCGCAACTGAGCGAGCATCGTTTATTCCATCGAGCGAGCAACATGATGTATCGTTTGCCGGATTGCTTCCGGAAACGTCGTCGTAGTTATAGGTCTTGATCGTCATCCCGATCACTTCATGCCCCTGTTGTTTCAGGAGCAATGCCGCAACAGAAGAATCAAGTCCACCGCTCATCCCAAGTAATACGCGTGCCATAAGTTTTCAAACATCTGCGGTCGAGATGCCGTTCAGCAGTGGTTATTGTAGTTCTGCAACAACTCTCGATTGATATTCTTTATATTGCGCCGCAAATTCAGGCTTCACAGCTATCACGTCTTCGATCGTGCAAAGCGGAAGCACTGGGAGTTTGCTTTGTGCGGCGAATTCTTCTCGGGCAGTGCCGCCTGATCTTGAGAGTGGCTCCATTCTATCGAAGGCAATGACGATGCCAAGGATATTACATCCCGCTGCTGTCAGTTTTTCGATAGACTCAAGTTTTGTGCCGCCTGTGGTAATAACATCATCAACGATCACGACATTGTCACCGGCTTTCAGAACTCCGAGAAAACCTCCTGTATCGCCGTGAGTCTTCGCTTCCTTCCGGTCACTCACTGAGCGAATCTGAGGCATACCAAATTTTTCTGCCATCGCAATGGAGGTCGAGACTGCGATAGGGATGCCTTTATATGCCGAGCCGAAGATCACCGTTGCATTTGCAAACTCGGGAGTGGAAGTGATAAGCTCTGCATAGAGTGTGCCGAGCATCGAAAGTTCTTCGCCACTGCAAAGTCTTCCCGTATTAAAAAAATACGGCGACTTGCGACCACTCTTTAGCGTGAAGTCGCCGAACTGTAATACTTCGTGCGAAATAAAAAACTCTACTGCTTTGCTTCGTACTGACATAGTAAATATGATAGTAAATATTATTGATCGTCAAGTTCATCCAACGCGGCTTGCAATTCTGATAACGTATGCGTATCACCAATTGCTTTCGCAACCTTCATTCCATCTTGATAACATTTTCGCGCCGCATCATCATTGTTAGCGTTGTGATAACAATCGGCAAGCTGATAGTAGGTCGCGACGTAGTTTGGGTCGCTTGTTCTGAGAGCTTCGAGTGTGGCGATGGCATTCGTATAATCTTTGACAGACCGATACTCAAGCCCTATCGCATAATGCGTAAAGCTATCGTTTGGGTCGCTGATTAAAAATTGTTGTAATTTCTCAAGCCTTGTCATCGCTTGTATGCTCCGATAATTTTGTAGAATGCAAAAGATCTTCGTACCGAAGGTTTCTTAACACCGGCGCAACCTTCGACGTTACCCCGACGGATACAAGTGTCATAATACCTCCAAACACAACCGAAGGCACCAGCCCAAGTATTTTTGCCGCAACACCCGACTCGAACCAGCCGATCTCATTTGATGATCCGATAAACATCATATTCACCGCTTCAACTCTGCCACGCATTTCATTTGGTGTGGAAAGATTTAAGAGTGTCGAGCGTATCACCACACTGACAGAATCAAATGCTCCGCCAATTGCAAGCACAGCCAGGGAAAGATACACATTTCGCGACAAACCGAAAACAATGATCGTCAAGCCAAATCCGAGCACCGCAAAAAATAATTTTTTGCCGATAAATCCTTTCAATGGTCGCTGTGTCATCCAGAGCGCCACCACTACCGCTCCGATCGAAGGCGCGGCGCGCAGGATCCCGAAGCCTGTTGGTCCGATCATCAGAATATCACTCGCAAAAAATGGAAGCATCGCCACAGCACCACCAAACAACACGGCAAACAGATCGAGCGAAAGCGAACCCACGATCACTTGATTCCTAAAAACAAATTGAATCCCCTTCTTCAGACTTTCGCCCAGCGTCTCACCTTCTATCAATTTTGGTACACCTTTGCTCGGTATCATCGACATACAAGTAATAGCGATCGCAAAAAACACAAGCACCACCGCAAAGCTCCAGGTCGGGCCGATAAATCCGTAGAGCAATCCCCCAAGTGCCGGTCCTGCTATTGCACCGGTCTGCCAAGTCG
Organism: Kapaibacterium sp. (SeqCode); assembly: GCA_038229915.1. Lineage (GTDB taxonomy): Bacteria > Bacteroidota > Ignavibacteria > Palsa-1295 > Palsa-1295 > JAFDZW01. The sequence goes on from JBBRNY010000129.1 coordinate 4,726, forward strand.
AACTTCGCCACGACGAGGCATTGGCATACAACTCTTCGGGTAACAACTGCAAACCGAACGCGCTGATAGAAGGACTCAGAAAACCGAACGAGATACCGGCGCAGAATAGAATTCCATAGATCGGCAGCACTCCGAAATGGGAATATATTTCGTGTATATTCGAAGACAATACGAGAAACAGCATCGACAAACCCATCAGCACCCCCATCGCAGTGAGCGTAATCACTTTCCGATCTTTTCTATCGCTGATGTGCCCGCCATAGAGCGAGACCGATATTTCGGGTAGTACAGCAACGAGCCCAACCAAACCAAGAGCGAGCGGATCTTTTGTCAAAGCATAGACCGTCCAGCCAATGATCACTTCTTGCATCTGAAATGCCATCGTCATCGCAAGACGGGCGATCAAAAACAATCGAAATTCGGGTACTCGAAGCGGCGCGTATGGGTCGTGGCTCAAGTTATAGGGAGTTTAGAATGAATGATATATTGGAATGGTCGTGTATATGGCTTTGCATTTCGTTAAAACGAGAATGATTAATAAAACGCTCCTATGGCAGCCCGCCCACCATTGAAATGGTGGGCTATGCAGTTGCCGTCGCTGAAGCGACTCCGATGCAGAATATTCAAACGTGTCATTCTGAGCGACGAGCGAAGAATCTGAAATTGAAGCATGATACAAACTTCAGGCTTTGTATAATCTCAACATCGAGATTCTTCGTCGGGCTCAGGATGACAAACCCGAAGTTTTTCTCAATACCATTAAAAGAAGTAAAGCCTGTCATTCTGAGGGAGCAAACAAATACTTATCTCAAACGCGCCGTTTCAGCGACCGAAGAATCTCCTACAGTACAAGACATCAAGATGAGACAAACGGAGATCCGTCGCTGAGCTCAGGAGGACAATATTTCTCTATGTCTTGCCAAACAGCTCGTCGCTAATTTCAATGGCATTCAAAACCATTATCAACGGTTCTAACATCGATACTAATATTGTTTCTAGAAAAGAATGAATCCACTTTTTAGCTTTTTTCGTCTCGGTAATGACGTTGATGATCATACAAAGATCATTTCCAGTATTGAGGT
>JBBRNY010000130.1:0-5618 GCA_038229915.1 Kapaibacterium sp. (SeqCode)
ATATCACGCGGGGCAAGCTCGAGTCGCTTTGGGTCATAGCGTTTCATAAAACGCTCGCCTTCAAGATTATAGAGAATGCCTCCGGCACCACGAACAGCTTCCGAGATCAAAAACGATTTTGCATCTTCGCCATACAATGCTGTCGGATGGAATTGTATAAACTCCATATTCGCGATCTTCGCACCGGCGCGATATGCCATAGCAATGCCATCACCCGTTGCGATCATCGGATTGGTAGTGTGCAAATATACCTGCCCACACCCGCCCGTCGCAAGCATCACCGCAACCTTCGCGGAGATGATCTCGACCTTTTCGGTTCGTTCGTTCAAGACATACGCGCCATAACAGCGTGTTTGTTTTACTGCTTTCTTTTTTTGATCGAGGCGTTGGTGATCGGTCAGGAGTTCAATGGCAAAATGATCTTCGAGTATCTTAATATTTTTATGTTTGCTGATAGCAAACAACAGTGCGCGCTCGACTTCTTTGCCGGTAAGGTCATGAGAGTGGATGATGCGGTTCGCCGAGTGCCCACCTTCTTTACCAAGATGGAGTTTCCCTGATTTCTCGCGTGTAAATTTCGCACCGAGTTTCATCAAGTCACGAATGCGGTCGGGTCCTTCTGTTACTAACGTCTTGACGGCACTCTTATCACAAAGCCCTGCGCCTGCGATGAGTGTGTCTTGGATATGGGATTCAACGGAGTCGGTGGCGTTAAGAACTGATGCGATTCCGCCCTGTGCATAATTGGTATTCGATTCGAATCGCTCTTTTTTGGTAACGATGGTAATTCTGAGTTTGGTACGCGCCGCTACTTCCAAGGCAAAGAACAATCCTGCCGACCCGGAGCCAAGAATAAGAACGTCTGTTTCAATCACGGGCAATAGAACAAAACATTTTAAAAACGAATGCCCCTCGAATTTCGAGGGGCATTCAAATAGATACTTGTCTAAGTAATATGCTTAGAAGTTGAAGAGTAGATGAACACTCCCGCTTCCGATAGCGATCTCAGTAGATGACGGTGAATCTACCGTCGTTCCACCCGATGTTCTGCTACCAGAACCACTACCAAAACCAAGCCCGAACTCGCCACCAATCGCGACGCCTCGGAATATATACCAATCAAATCCGGCAAGAGCTTCCACTCCGAAAGCAGTCGCGGAGACTTTTGTTTCGGAAGTTGTCGTTGCAAGCGTAGTGTTTTTTCCGCTTGTTATTGCCACTTGATCTTTGGTATTGGTCGAACTACCCGAAGCAAAACTTACGAGCCCACCAAAATATGGTGAGAGCGAATAGAGTGCTTTCGTATGAAATTCAACGCCCGCATTCAACCCAAAGAATGTACCGGTAGTTTTACCGTCACTTGATTTTGCCGGATCGGCATCACCATCGGTTGAAGTAGAAAATCCTAATGATGCACGGAGTGCAAATTCATCAGCAAGATAGGTTTTGATTCCGGCACCATAGACTATCGCATTAGGGATAGTACTTCCCGTGCCACTACCCGAGAAAAGGAACTGAGCAACGACATTCGTCATCGCCATACTCCCAAGGCCTCCGAAATCAAAATACATCGCCGCCGAGCCTGACTTGGTGCTCGGTCTGATGATGTTCTCTGTTTCTTGCGCCATCGAAGCAGTTGCAACGAAGCCAACAAGAACGAGAGCGACTAATAGTTTTGAGACTAAACGTATCATCACGTTATATTTCAAAGTATTAGAAGTGTACAACTAAATGGATGTTTGCATTACCGATACCGATGTTAGTCGATGAAGGCAAATCAGTTGTTGTTCCACCTCTTGTTGCACTTGACGAAGAAGTACCGAATCCTAATGTGTACTCACCACCAATAGCAATGGCGTGTGTGAAGTACCAATCAAAACCTGCAAGAACAGAAAGTCCGAAAGCTGTTCCGCTTCCCTTTACTTCTGTTGTTGAGCTACCTACGGTACTAGTATTAGTGTAACTACCAGAAGCGAAATTGATCTGTGCACCAAAATATGGCGAAGTAGAATAGACAGCACGAGTGTGCATTTCGATACCGGCATTGATACCAAATGCTGTTTTGCTGGTCTTACCACCACTGAATTTTGTAGGATCGGCATCACCACTGCTTGAAGTACCAAAACCAAGACCGACACGAAGTGCCATCTCATCAGCTAAATAATATTTCCAACCTGCACCGGTTAGTGAGACATCATTGAACGTCGTTGCCTCGGGTACACTAACGGTTCCGATCGGGACGCCAGTCATCGACAACGTCGATAAACCACCGAAACTGAATACCCATGCCGCAGAACCTGCTTTGGTGCTAGGGCGTGTGATGTTCGCTTCGTCCTGTGCCTGTGAGATGTTGGCAAATCCAACAATAATAAACAATGTAAATACAAATTTTACAAAAGAACGTGACATAAGTTATCCTCCAAATGTGAAATGAAATTCTGCGGTTACTTCGTAACCGTATTACAAATATATTACATATTCATTAACAATCCTCATAAATCTCGAAAATGTGGAAAAATGAGTTATCCACAGTTGCTGAGTTAAAACAAAAGAGTGGATTATTGTGGGTCGCTTTCCTCTTCAAAAACGCGCATCGGCTCCTCGGGAAGTTCGCCCAGGGCAATGATCCTGACGATCTCGATGATCGTAGAGGCGCGTGCAATAAACTCTTCAGGTGTGCTATTATTTTCGATCACAAAATCAGCCCAATCCTCCATCTCTTTACTAAAACCTTGAATGGCTAATCGGGCGCGAAGGTCGGTTTCCGAGAATCGTTTGGTGAGTGTATTTCGCTCGATGATCTGCTGATCGGACGAGATGACTAAGATCACAATATCGAAATCGTCATCGAAACCAGTTTGGAACATTAATGCAGACTCGACTCCTATTATGCTTCCGGCAGGAGCCTGTTCAAATGCAAGATCAAACGCCTCAAGCACTAACGGATGTACTAACTCCTCGACGGCTATCCTTTTTTCATTGTTATTGAAGAGCTCGGCAGCGAGAAATTTCGTATCAAGTTTGCCGTTAGTATAGACAGCTTCTGAAAACATCGTGATCAATTCGGACCGGACTTCGGCATTCTTCTCCATCACCTCTTTAGCAATGCTATCGGCATCGAGCACCGTAATACCGTTCTCGCGAAGCCACTGCGAGAGCAATGTTTTGCCGCTAGCGATCTTGCCGGTGATACCTAAACGAAGTGCGCGTTTCATACTCGGTTGCTCAGTTGAATAGGAAAAAAAGAGCGGCTCTCAAAGAAGGCACTGTACAGTAGTCCGAAAGACACAGTTCCTGTTCGGCAGGTGCCAATTACCGATGGATGTCTCTCGTAAGAGAACATAGATCAGCGGGCTTGCGAACAGAATTCTGCCGATGATAAATCATCGGAGCATAGGCTAAAAGAACCGATGTTCTTCTATAAGCGGGCGTCTGCATTTGTTACATTTTGCTTCCACTGTACCTCATCTGTGCGGAGCCTAAGCCCGGCGCAGCTTCTCGGATTCCATCTTGCGATGGTGAGGCCTGCAATCAGTACAAATCGGATCAAACGTCCATTGTAATTAATTGTAAGGTTCTTTTTCGCGTTGCTGTCCTTCGTGCTACCGTCGCAGATACCTCCTCTGAGAGCCGCCGGATAACACATCAACCCATATAACAACAGAACCCAAGATTTTCTCCCGCAAGAGTGAGAAATATTTTAGGGAAGTAGCAGCCTTTTATAATTTCCCTCTTTATATGCTTGTAACTTTATGCCCTCTAAAGCGTTTCTTCATAAACACAGAGGGCTATCTTCTTTCTAGAGAATTTTAATATGCGGCGAATTTTACTTCTTATTGTTATTTTTTGTTCTTTCAATGGCGCATCGTTAGCCCAAAAATTTCATTGGACTTATGTACAGATACCTCAGGACTCAATATTTCCGCTCTCGCTGACGTTTTTTGATAGCTTGCATGGGACATTGGGTGCGGTCACTACGACATACTATCATCGCGAACAGGTAATTTATTTTCAAACGACTGACGGTGGAAAAAATTGGAAAAGAATCATTAACGACTTTATTGGTGATTCGCTCGGTTATTTTTCTGATTCATGGGGCAGCCAATTATCCCAATCACCTGTCGTATATGGTAGCTTAGCACGGAGATATATCTACAAACGATTTGTCACTGATACTATTTTTATGGGTGAGATCGTTCATTCAAGTGATTTTGGGCAGAGTTGGAGGATTCCGTATATCAGCAAAGCCCATTCGTTCTACCCACTTCGTGCTTTCGACCCATACAATCTTGTTGTCTATGACATTAACGCCGGCACGATTTATCAAACAACCAATTCAGGAAATTCGTATTCACCGTTATTCGATAGCACTTACTACTATTCAATTTACCACCGTCAACTTGATCCGCACTATGCTCATTATCTGGAAATGAGTATTGCCTGGGGCAATACACTTTCGTTTGATAATAGTGATCGTTTTCATTGGACCGTTGCGCTCGAACGTGTTCATGAATACCCCACCCATCCACCGCTCCATCGTCTTGGATTGCAAACATTGGTCACAGAAAATTTTGGCAAAACTTGGAAAGAATATATTACCGATATACCCGGGCAAGATACACTCGGTCGCGTCGGAGGGACTTTACAATATATCAAAGAAACTCCGAATCTCTACTATTTTACCGGTGAGCGTGGTGAGGGTACACGCGCGTGGGAAGGCAATTTTCTCAATGCAGATTATGGTGATGCAATGCTCGGCATTAATTGGATGTATTCTACTGATTATGGAAAAAGTTGGGAATTCAACCGACAATATGGCGATAGGCGTCGAGCCTATGAAGCAGTAAAACAAAATGAGATCTGGATCACTACCCGTCCCGAAACATCTACACGTAAAAACGATCCTGCTACAATAATTGCTCGAACTACTGACAATGGATTGACTTGGCAAGAAGATCGATTGACTCTCAACAACGACGGTCTTTGGGATGGAAGAATGCTAACCTTCACTGATCCGAGACATGGATGGCTTGCGGCGACCGATGCCAGAGGGATATATGGCAATCATATCTATATTTTCCGCTATGATGCTGCCGAACAGATTCTGAGTGCTTCAGAGGGTAATGTTACGGTCAAAGAGCCAAACCCACAATTTCTGTTTATCTACCCCAATCCTTCACAAATTGATGTACATTTGGAAGTTCTCGAAAATAGGGAGATCAAAAAGGTAGAGATTTATAATTTGATAGGACGACAAGAATACCCTCCTTATACACTGCAAGCAAATATCGCCAGTGTAGATGTCCGAAATCTGCCTTCAGGTAATTATATTACCCGAGTGACTTATCTCTATAACGGTAACATCAATAGCTATTCAATGCCATTAATCGTACAGCATTGATGATGAAGCGCAGCACCTCAGTCTATAATTATTGACACAAATCTTGAGCATTACCCAATCTGAGATTTCAGCCGTACTGAGAGTTTGATTCTTCACTTCGCGCAGAATGGTAATGTGTCGCTGAGCTTTATGCCCTATAATCAAATTTTAAAAATCCTGCCCCTGTAACATTCCTTCATAGGTGCCCGTAACAAAGAAGCCATGAACCGGGGTAACC
>JBBRNY010000131.1:0-5562 GCA_038229915.1 Kapaibacterium sp. (SeqCode)
GACTTCTCTGCCATCGATTTGATGTACGGCGCAAATACATCAGTATCATAGTTCGAGTATTTATCTTGCATCACTGCACAGATACGCTCGAAGCCCATACCAGTATCAACGTGTTTTGACGGAAGATCTTCGAGGCTACCATCGGCACGACGATTGTGCTGAATAAAAACAAGATTCCAAATTTCGATCACATCGGGCGAACTTGCATTAACCAAATGCCCGCCGCTCTTGTCAGGGGTCTTATCATAGTGGATCTCCGAGCACGGACCACACGGACCTGTCTCGCCCATTTCCCAAAAATTATCTTTCGCACCAAATTTAATAATGTGCGATGGATCAATATCGGTGACTGTTGCCCAAAGTTCAGCCGCTTCATCGTCAGTCTCAAAGACTGTAGCATAGAGTCGTGTCTTATCAAGCCCCCAAACTTTCGTGAGTAATTCCCAAGCCCATGCTATTGCTTCTTTCTTATAATAATCACCAAAGCTCCAGTTGCCGAGCATCTCGAAAAGCGTATGATGATACGTATCGCGACCGACTTCTTCGAGATCGTTATGCTTACCCGAAACACGGAGACACTTTTGGGTATCAGCGGCTCTTGTGAAAGGCCTTGTTCCCTCGCCAAGAAAAACGTCTTTAAACTGATTCATACCCGCATTGGTGAAGAGCAACGTTTTGTCACCATGCGGAATAACCGGAGCACTCGGCACTATAGTGTGTCCTTTGCTCTTGAAAAAATCTAAAAATCCTTGTCGTATCTCGTTTGAAGTCATTGCTCTTACTATATACTTTTAAATAGGTAATCTATAAAACAAAAAAGTGCCGAAACGTTGCTTTCTATTAACAAAAACCATTCAGCCGGCTCATATATCATAACCATTCTATGCACTACTGAGGATGGCTCGGAGTTTAAGGAAGAACTAATGGTTGTCAAACAATACATTTTCCCAATCCTAAATAAAGAACCCCGCTTTTGGCGGGGTTATTTATTTGATCAAAAATTAACCCAGTATCTGGGTATGGAGGGATATTTCTTCGAGCACGGAGCTGACGCGGAGACATTGCCCCATTTCGCCGTCAAACACGATCGATTTTCCTGCGGTATGCACTTCCCAAGCGTGCACTTCTGCGCGGGGCTGCGAGCAGCCTGTCGCTTTGCAAAGCTGGTCGATCACCTCGTCAAACGTATGATAATTATCATTATAGAGGATCACCTTCAGCGGTATTTCGACCGTGGTGATGGTCTCATCGTCAAGAAGCGACTCCGTCAGCGTTTCACTGCGGATAAGCTCCCCTTGCTTCCAAAATATTTGCGCCAGATCGATTATCATATTGTTCCTTGCCTAAGATAACACACAAAAAAGAAAAATGACTCGCCTTCGCCAATATTTTTGGGGTGAATACTTAAACTTAATCTTGCACATTGGAATTTTTGTATAAAAATCGTTTTTTCAGTGGGAGCATTTTTTCTTCGTATCTTAGAGAGTGTTATTATAGGCACCTATTAGAATAGCAATACAATTATGGACAATACAACACAAGTTTCTCGCGCAAAAGCGCTACAGATCGCAATGGACGCCATTGAGAAAGCGCATGGCAAAGGCTCGGTGATGCGTCTTGGTGATAGACCGCACGTTAAAGTCGAGGTGATCCCGACCGGCTCACTCTCCCTCGATGCCGCAATCGGCATTGGCGGAGTGCCCCGCGGGCGCATTATTGAAATCTACGGACCTGAATCGAGCGGTAAGACCACCCTTTGCTTACATATCATCGCCGAAGCACAGAAACGTGGCGGCACGGCGGCTTTTATTGATGCCGAGCATGCCCTTGATATTAAATACGGCGAGCGTCTTGGCGTAAAGCTCAATGAGCTGATCCTTTCACAGCCTGAATTTGGCGAGCAAGCACTCGATATTCTCGAACAGCTTGTGCGTTCTGCGGCTATCGACGTCATTGTGATCGACTCTGTCGCCGCGCTCACGCCTCGTGCCGAGATCGAAGGCGAGATGGGCGATGCCCAGATGGGCTCGCAAGCTCGTTTGATGAGTCAGGCAATGCGTAAGATCACTGCGGTGATCGGCAAGTCAAACACCACCGTTATCTTTACCAACCAGCTTCGCTCGAAGATCGGTGTGATGTATGGCAATCCGGAGACCACGACCGGCGGAAATGCCTTGAAGTTTTACTCGTCACTCCGCCTCGACATCCGTCGTCGCGACGTGATCAAAGACGGCACCGAGATCATCGGTAACCGTGTACGTGTAAAAGTCGTCAAAAATAAGATGGCTCCGCCATTCCGCGAAGTCGAGTTTGATGTACTTTATAATGAGGGTATCTCAAAGCTTGGTGATATGATAGATGTAGCTATCGAAAACGACATTATCCAAAAAAGCGGATCGTGGTTCAGTTATGCCGGCGAGCGTATCGGGCAAGGTCGCGACTCCGTCAAAGTCTATCTGAAGGAATATCCAGAGTCATATAAATCCGTTGAAAATGCCGTCCGCGAAAAACTTGGCATTAGCATCGCCCCCGAACCTCCGGCTGCGACGAACGGTGCATCAGCAACTGACGCTGAAAAAGCTAAGAAAAAATAATGAGACCGGGCAAAAAAGACCGACTACCGGTTCTATTGCCTACGGGTGTTATTAGTGCTCTTTCCTACCAGAAGCGCGACCCTCGTCGCGCTTCTGTTTTTATGGATGGCAAGTTCGTCTTCGGGCTGAATGTCGAAACCGTCGAGCAGTTTCGACTTCGCAAAGGCGACGAGATCAGCGATCTGAACCGCGAAGCGATATCATCATTCGATAATATCATCTCCGCCAAACGCATCGCTTCGAGATATATCGACAGTCGGCGAAGAAGCGAGCACGAAGTAAAACAAAAATTAAAAATGTCCGGCTTCCTCGAAGAGTCTATCAACGAAGCAGTAACAGCATTAACACAATATGGACTTATCAATGACGAAGAATGCGCCCGAGCATTCCTGCACGATAAACTCTTAACAAAGGCAGCATCAAAACGAGAATTATTTACGTCGCTCTTAAAAAAAGGCATCGCGAAACCTACCATCGAGATCGTACTCGCTGAAATATCAGATTCCGAAAATGAAGAAGAGCGCGCAATGAAAGCCGCTCAGAAGAAATGGCCAACCATCCTTCGGCGCGAGCCCGACCCGCGCAAACGCAAACAAAAACTATTTACTTTTCTTGGGTCGCGAGGTTTCGAGTACCGGATCATTAAAAGTGTGACGAGCCATTTAGTCGGGGACCAAGAAATAGAAGACGAAGACTAACCCTCAAATTCATTCTGTACCTGCACCTCGCCATTTTCCTCATCGATCGAGATTCGCAAGACATTTGGTCGGCAACAAACTTGACAATCCTCGACATATTCCTGTGATGCACCCGCCGATTCGTCAACGAATGTCTCGTTCGGCTCCCCACAGACAGCGCAGTGAAAAATAATTTGTGGCATTAGCTATAGATCGCTTTGATGATGGTAGCAGTATCCGATAGATCCTCGAAAATATAATCAGGTTGAAGCGGCTCGATCTCTTCGCGAGTCGTTCTTCCAGTAAGGGTTATCACCGACTTTGAACCGATATGTTTCGCGACTAGAACGTCGGGTTCGGCATCACCAATGATCACCACATTATTCCCCTCAATAGTCTTGCCTTTCAATTGTGCAAATTGTTCGAGTGCTATCGGTCCAAGGTCATTGCGATCAACAGACTCGTGCCCATAAGCGCCAAACTCAAAGTGACGATAGAGATCAAATTGCTGTAGTTTTATCTCAGCACATTTCGGAAGATTCCCTGTCAGCAAAGCCAATGTTGTATCAGGCTGTGATGCAAGTTCGACAAGTAATCGATCAACATTGGGTAGCAACGCAAAAGAATTTGGAGTAACATTTTGCTCCAGATGAGTAGGTATCCATTCAAGAACTTCCATCACCTTGTCGCCTAATTGCTCTTTCGATACACCACTTCTTAATGAGATCTCGGTCACAATATTTCTATCTGTTTTTCCCGAAAATCTGTAATCTTCCAACGAGACAGTTTTTGAAAAGAAGCGATGCATCGCTTCCTCAAAGAGACGGTGCGGAAAATTATCTCGATAGAGAACAAGAGTCCCGTCAATATCAAAGAGAATGAGTTTGTGGTTGCTATTGAGCATTAGATAAAATATTTTATCGTTAAACACTTCCACCGAGAAGGTTGTTTTCTCAATTGCAGTTTATTTTTTATCACGATATGAACATTGCTTCTTCACGACATTTTTCAAAACTTGTTCAAGATTATGTCGGAAATTACCCGGCAAGCCCGATAAAAGATTTTTTCTTTTGTGGTCCTGATCCAGAAAATAGCACTCTTCAAACAATAATCGAAGCACGGATTTCGGAACAAGCATCGAATGGCGGCGAAGCATTGCGAAGCGCCGTGATCGATCGCATTACTGACACTCATACTCGCCTCGAAGGACTAACCTCAGCCATAAAGAATAATCTGGAATTGTTTCGATCGCCCAAATGCGTTGCCGTTGTGACGGGTCAACAAGTAGGGATCCTGGGTGGTCCGCTATACACTATTTACAAAGCACTCCATACCGTCCTTCTTTGCAAACAATATACTCTTCAATTCCCGGAGTATTCGTTTGTGCCGGTTTTTTGGCAAGAGACGGAAGATCATGATTTTGAGGAAGTGCGTTCAACGACGCTCATTAGTTCGGATTTTGAATTAAAACATATTTCCTATGAGCCGGCAACTACTCCAGATAAATTTCAAGTCGGCGCTCTACCACTCGAAATAGAAGCACTGCAAAGTTTTTTTGAGAGCATCACAACAACAACCCCACACACTGATTTCTCTGATGAAGTCTTAGCTCTTTTCAAACAATGTTATCAAGGTGGAGTCACGTTTGCTGACGCGCAGGCGTCGTTGTTCTGTGCATTATTTGCTGAAGACGGCTTGCTTGTCTTGAATCCGAATACTCGGCTGATCAAATCCTTCGCCAATAATATTTTTCAAAAAGAGATCAACACTGCGCCAGCACTTTCTTCAGAGATAGCCGCACAAAGCGATTCCATCAAAAAATATTATCATACTCAAATAGATGCGAAAGGCGTTAATCTTTTTTTAATTGAAAATGGCAAACGAGTAAAAATACAACTCCGCGATAAACAATTTTTCTTGAATGACAACAGTACTTCCAAAGAAGCTTTACTTGAAATAGCGAAAGAACAACCCGAGCGTCTGAGTATGAATGTCGTGATGCGGCCGCTTGTGCAAGACACTATTCTTCCGACTGTTGCTTATGTCGCCGGTCCCGGCGAGATCGCATATTTTGCTCAACTCAGCGCCGCCTATCGCTGGGCTAATATGCAAATGCCCGCTATCATACCGAGAATAAGTTTGACTATTGCTGAAGACCGATTTGAAAAATTAGCTCAGAAGCACAATACTTCACTCGAAGCATTAATTGAATATGACGGCGAACTCGTTCGTGAGCTACTACAAAGCAAACAAGAAGATGTAATTTCAGATGCGTTCGCGAACGCAAATGA
>JBBRNY010000132.1:0-5552 GCA_038229915.1 Kapaibacterium sp. (SeqCode)
ATCGACTCTAGCGAAGGCGGCGAGACCAGTCGTACGACAGCGATCTTAAAATATAGCACCGGTGGTTCATCGCCGTTTTCAATTTCGGGCTCGATCACGAATTACCGCTTCCGTCTCTATAGCGATTTTACCTATTTTGAAAACGATACAACTCGCGGTGACGAGATCGAGCAAACCGACGAGCGTTCGATCATCGCACTCCGAGCCGAAAGCAAACATCCGTGGACAATGGGTGAGAATGTCTTCGTCAATACGATCGGAGCACAACTTCGGAGCGATGATATTCAAGTTGGTCTCTTTCACGACTCAGATCGCACACGATTAGATACCAAAGCCGATGGACTTGTACACGAACGTCAAATAGGATTATATGACCAACAAGAGATCGCATTATCTTGGCTCAATATCCAAGCAGGTCTTCGCGCGGATTATATCACCTTCGATGTGACCAATCGTCTTACTCCGAACGGTGCACCCAACGGCATCGTACAACAGTTGGTATTTTCACCAAAGCTTAACGTTGCGTTGCCGATCAGTGAGCAATTCACAATTTTTGCAAACTCCGGTTACGGTTTCCACTCGAACGATGCTCGTGCGGTTGTGAGCAACCCCTTAAATAATTCTCTACCTCGCGCTCTCGGTCTCGAAGTCGGTTCGCGTCTCGGTAAAACAACCGATATTATTTATGGAAGTATCGCTCTATGGCAGCTTGATCTTGAAAGTGAGCTTGTATGGAGTGGCGACGCAGGCACAACCGAGGAATCAGGAAGAACACGCCGTCAGGGTATTGATCTTGATCTGCGCGTAAATCCATTCGAATGGCTTTCGCTCGGTGCGGATCTTACTATTTCACGTGGCAGATTCCGTGATCTTGCCGATGGCGAGAATTATATTCCCCTTGCGCCCAATATGACATTAGTAGCAAATGCTGTTGCCAAGTTCGGAGCTTTTTCAAGCGCATTGCGTCTTCGCGCACTTGACAACCGCCCCGCAAACGAAGACAACACTGTCGTTGCGAAAGGCTATGAAGTCATTGATCTTTCTGCTTCTTATAAGTTTTCTGCGGTGGAGTTATTTGTAAATATCGAAAACTTGTTTAATGTCGATTGGAATGAAGCTCAGTTTGATACCGGCTCACGCCTTCGCGGCGAACCAACCGATATTGCCAGTGAGTTACACTTCACTGCAGGCAGCCCACGCTCATATCGCATCGGTGTTGCCTATCACTATTAATACTGTGGGATGAGTAACGCATCTACTATTTGCATCACCGGAGGTACGGGCTTCGTTGGAATTGGAGTCGTAAGTTTATTTTTAGAGCGGGGCTATATGCTTCGCTGTCTTGTTCGAAATGAACGCTCCGCACAAAAACTTGCCGCGCTCAAAGAAAAATTTCCAGATCAACTACAGTTGATTATCGGCGATGTTCTTGAACCCAACGACATCATTCGAGCACTCGAAGGATGTGAGGCACTTGTTCATCTGGTCGGTATTCGCAGGAAAGAAGCAAAAACATCAGGTTTGAGTTACGATGATATAGATGTTGGCTCGGCAATCGCATCAGCGATTGCAATGCAACGTGCCGGCTTGAAACGTATTTTATTTCTTTCGGCGGGTGCTATCGGCAACAGTTATTACGTGCAATGCAAAGCCAGAGCCGAGCAAGCAATTCTGAGCGCTGATCTTGATTGGACGATCTTTAGACCGGCATTCATTATAGGGCGATCTCAACAGTGGCCCGTTTTGATGGCTCCGTTCTTATCGATGTTCGGACTACTGCCAGGGAATGTTGGTCAAGTTGCCCGGAAATCGGGCAACATCACGCTTTCTGAGCTTGCAGAAGCGTTTTTACTGTCACTCGAAGACGACTCGAGCATCGGAAAAATACTCGAAGTACCCGAAATACGTCGAATCGCCTGTCGCAAACGCCAAAACAACTGAACTCTTAAAGGAAAGGGGCTGTTGTAAGCGTCCCAAAATTTATTGTTTTTTACTGTAAGGAAATAAGATTTTATGCCACAACACAAAGGCGCCGTACGTCGCGTACGGTTATCAGAAAAGCGTCGCGTTGCCAACAAAGGGCAAAAAGTTGATATGCGCAAGTTGATGAAGAGCTTTGACCCAGCTGCGGGCGAAGCAATGGCATCTGTAAAGAAATTACAGAGCACACTCGACCGTCTGGCTCGCAAAGGCTTGATCAAGAAAAACTACGCTTCGAACAAGAAGTCGCAGTTGATGCGTGCAGTCAAATCTTCGGCAGTCGTAGCGTAACGCTCGACGTGTTGATCGTTTTTGAAGGCTTATCTCCCATTATGGGAGATAAGCTTTTTTATTTTTGGCGGGAGTTTTTTTCTTACAACTCACCGTTAGTAAAATAGACATCATGCGCCGCATACTCATACTAAGCATCCTCCTAATAGTTAGCTTCGCTGTGCGAACCATGGCGCAGACATCGCTGGTGTTTTTGCCGATGTCTTCTGATCAAGAAATTTCCGAGAACGAGCGACCAAGAAAATCTCTTCGATTACTAAAGCCCAATATCAGAATCCAGTCTTTCGTATCTGAATTACAATCCCCCAATGATTTCCCGAATATTAATGTCTCGTCTTTTTTAGGTCAAGATCAGAACGAACCTTCGATAGCCGTCAACCCGACCGACCCGAATAATATTATTGTCGGCTGCAATGACTATCGTACCGATAGCTCGCTTTGGTATTTTACATCTTTTGATGGCGGCTTATCATGGGCAGGCTCGCCACATCGATCGAATTGGCAATTTTCAAATATTCCCTACGATCCGGCTGTCGCATTCGATAGAAACGGCACGGCATACTTTTGCAATGAACGCTCGGAGCGCGACGGATTGCCGTATGCCATTAATGATCTTGTTTGTTTTAGATCAACGACCAAAGGAGCTTCGTGGGATCTGCCGGTGCGAGTAGTCTTTGACTCGAACGCGCCACACTCAGCAAGCCAAACTACCGACAAAGGATATATGTGCGTTGATGATTCGCCAACAAGTCCGTTCTCGGGTCGTATTTATATCTCTTGGGTTGTCTATGCAAGTGCGAAAGGAAAAATAGTTGTTTCACATTCATCAGATAACGGTAAGACGTGGTCGATTCCAAAAGCGATCACGGCTTCGGCAAATTTCCAATGCCCGATACCGATCTGCGGTGTTAATGGCGATCTTTTTATTTCTTATCAAGACATCGACCCGACACATCGGCAAATACATTTTGTCCGATCGACCGATGGCGGCGATAGTTTCAATACTGATGTTGTCGTTTCGGGATACAATGACATCGGTCGTCTCTATCCGCCGGGTAAGAACGACGCGCATCCCGTCATCAAAGGACATCTGCGAGTCAATAGCTTTCCTTCGATAGCACTTGACCATTCCAACTTGCACCTCGGACGTATCTATATGACGTGGGCGGCGAAAGATAATACTGCAAGAACTCATATTTATCTTACCACCAGTGATGATCGCGGTTCGCACTGGAGCACCCCAATAGCAATAGAAAATGATCCGAGCACTCACGCAACTGATAAATTTTTTCCGTGGGTAGCCGTCGATAGAACCAACGGCGATGTCGGCATTGTGTGCTACGACAGTCGCAACGATTCACTCAAGAATGAGTTGGTAGATGCGTATATGCTGTTCTCGCGAGACGGCGGTTCAAGTTTTACCCCGCTTCGACTGACAGCAAATTCCTTCGATCCAAAAGTATCAAGCAGTATCGATTCACTTGGCAACAATGATACGTTACAATTTCTCGGAGACTATCTTGCCCTCGATGTTGCAAACAAACACTGGTACCCGTCTTGGGCTGATGGCAGAGTTGGCTATGACCAAGATCTGTATGTTGCATTGGTAAGTCCGTATTCACCCACCTCTCCAAAAGTATTTACCGCAACCGAGCAAGCATCAACTCATTTTGCGTTGCTCAACTGGCAATATGATCCGAAAACAACGAGCGGTATTCCGCTTGTGTCTTTTCAATTCCACTTGCGCCGTGAAGATAATGCCGTTGATATTTTATTATCATCAACCGATAGATCATTCGTTGATACTCTTGCGACACAAACTCAAAATCACATCTACACTATTCAAGTAGTAACCCAAGACGGCGACACAAGCGCGCGGGCAAGTGTAAAATATTATCCTCGTGCCGAGTGGGAATCGAAAGCTCCTGAATTACTATCGGGCGAAGCAAACACCAATGGTTTCATTGCAAATATAAAAATACCGAGCCAAAATATTGCAGGACTTCCTATCTCTGGGTTGTACCAATTTTTTTATATCCTTGATGATACTGTTATTGATACCATCAAGATCACCGATGCCAATAGCGGCAAAATTTCGAACCGGTTACTGTCCGTTTCACCCGGTTATCACAAGCTTCAGCTTCAAGTGGCGACTCGCTTGCCCGAAGGTGACACCATCCTCTCGTTACGTTCGGAGCCGAGGTGGCTCTACGGTGGCGATCCGCGGAATGACTACTCGGAAAATTTTTCATCCAACAAAGATATTTTTACACCGTTTCATTGGGATACAACTTCGGTCGGGGCAATGAGCCCATCAAAATTTATTAATGATTCAGTACCCATCATTAACTATAATACGAATTCAAACTCTTGGTTTTGTTTGCCGTCGGTTCAAATACTTGATGGCACACGAACACTCGAGTTCGATCATATTGCCTCGGTTGCCATCGGCGACTCAGCGATACTCGAGTACTCGACCGATGACGGCGTTCATTTTCAACCAATGACTTTTTGGGATCAAGCCGTGAATCCAAATAATTGGCATTCATCTGTCACGACGAGCTCGATCATCCATGAAACGATCGGCTTCAAAAAATTTATTGGCTCAAATGTGATTGTCCGTTTTCGCCTTTCGACCCATAGCTCTGGTGCCGATGGGTGGTTCGTTACTAATCTTCACTTTACCGATCTTGTAAGTGTTCGCGATTTTGTAGATCATTCTAACGATTTACAAATCCTCTCTAACCCATTGCATTCCGGAGAATTATTAAAAGCAAAGTTCACGACAACCGATGCAGGAAAAATATCTATCGCTATTTATGACATCTTAGGACGAAAGAAAAAAGATATTGCGGTGCACCAACAGATCGTTGGAGGTGAGTATCAGATCGAAACAGAAGTGAGTGTAGAACCGGGTTGTTACATATTAGAATGCCGCGAAGAAACTCCTCGCGGCATTATACAATATTTCGGAAGATATATTCTGCTACCGTGATCTGACTATCTGGCGATCACAGAATATCATCGTCTTCGTCGTCATCATCATCGTCATCGAAGTCAATATCATCCTCAAGTTCGATATCGTCTTCGTCAAGTTCAACTTCCTTTTCTTTGTCAGGGTCTCCTTCTGGCTTTTCAGATTTCTCGACGTCATCGTCAAGAAGCTCTTCGTCGTCATCATCATCATCGAAGAACTCATCATCGTCGTCATCGAGGTCTTCATCAAGTTCATCGTCACCCAACGCGAACAAGAGGTCGCTTTCGGCATCGGTCATCGCAAT
>JBBRNY010000133.1:0-5492 GCA_038229915.1 Kapaibacterium sp. (SeqCode)
CAGCAATTGAAGAACTGTTTGCATTGGTAACTTCAAAAAATGCGGCTTTCCCAGTTCCGGTGTTGTTGCCATAGCAGCCAACGCTCGAAGATCCGCCATTATTGGTTGACCACGATGCGGCTGTAGTGCTTGAGGTATTGTTCACTTGAAAATATCCCGCAATACCGGTACCGATACATTTTGCTTCGAGGACGTTTGCAGTGGTGCTTGTTGAATTTTGATCAAAAAGACCCGCCCGACCTGTGACCGCGCCGCTTCCAACCGAACCATGGATACCAGTGCCCGTAGTACCAGCGGAGCCAAATACACCATCGCCTGTAGTGGTAATACCCGCAACACCTTTGCCACCGCCGCTTGACCCGCAAACGGCTGAATTTGCTTGTATGGAACCAGTGCCACCGTCGGAGGTGATACCAAAAACTCCGACGCCAGTTGCATGACTTGTTTCTCCGTATACTCCTGCCTTTGCCGAGGCAGTGCCTTTACCATAGATACCATCACCGCCGCCAGTGTTGGTGACGCTGAAGGCAGCGGTGGCGTTAACAACACTACCCGTGTATGGTAGTGTAAGTCCACCACCACCACCGGAAATAGTTGTCCAAGAAGTACCGCCGGTTCCGTTTGCTGTTAAAACTTGTCCGTTGGTTGCAACACCTGAGCCGACCTTTGCCGAAGTGACTGCACCGTCGGCAAGCTGTGGTGTACCGACAGCAAGACCTGCGATCTGCACAGAACCTACTGCATTTGCTGGGATCTTTGCTGATGTGACTGAACCAGTGCCGAGTTTTGCGGTAGTGATACCGCCATCAATGAGCCCGATCGTTGCGGTTGGTCCGTTCGGATTGGTGATAGTCATCGTACCATCAGTATTTTGTACACCTTGGATGCCAGTGCCGCCGCCACCCGAAGAACTGATCGTCACGACACCTGCGGCGTTCGTGATCGTTGTTCCGCCTGCGCCAACGAGAGTGAGTGCTCCGGTTTGTGTGTTGATCGAGTTCACAACACCCGTCGAAAGAGTTGTTGCCTGATCGGCATTCGTGGCGTGTAATGCGTAGGGTACGGCAGTCATTGCTGTACGTGGCGACATTTCAGTACCGCCGTCAACACTGATACCGATAAAATATTGATTATTAAACGTGAGTGATGGCGGAATCGCAGCCCCCACCCCAAGTATCACACTAACAAGCCCCTTGACCGAAGTTGCGGCGATAGGCTCGCTATACAAGACAGGACCGCCAGTGGCGGCATCGTAAAATTTGATCGTAATCACATGATTTCCATCGGCAATTGGTGCGCCGAGGTTATCAGTGATCACGCCTTGATAACTGATCTGTCTTGGTACTTGTGCGAACACAGTTGAGATCGTAGCAAAGCACAAGAGCGCTACAATTGATAGATACCGTAATGTAGTTTTCATACAAAAAGAGAATAAGTGAAAAATATGATAAAAGGCTGGGTAGTCAGTACTGTAAATATACAACATTATTTTAAGAAATGTACTCTCAATTCAATAAATGTTGTAAAGTTTTTATTTCCAAAGAGTTGGGTGGTAATTTATACGGGAATTGGTGGGACAAAAAGATAAAAAAAAGAGCGGATGCACTGCTGCATCCGCTCTTGTAAACAGGTCTTCGTACTTTATTGCTTGATCACCAGCACATTGAATTGTGCGCCGACGCTTGGGGCGATCGAACTATTATTCTGATTGAAAATGAGCCACTTACCGCGAACGGTGCTGTAAAATAGTGCTGTTGCACCTTGTATTTGGGTTGTACCGCTTGGGTTGAGCACATGGGTAATAAACATAAAACAATTAGGATCGCCATCGCAAAGTGGATTGCTGATCTCGGTTGCAACCACAGTACTATTAATTGTAACCGTCACGATATTCGCAGCAGAGATACGATGAATAAACGCGGCTTTGGTAGCTCCGCTCACTTTGATCGCACCATTGTTTATCGTCAGTGCTGTTCCTGTCCCTGCACCGATATATGATGCTTCGACACCAGAGCCGAGTACTGATTCACCTCTTACACCAGCCGAATCATTCGAGTGACCATAGACACCAACGCCTTTTGGTGTTTCGCCATACACACCCGAACCACTACCGGCTTGATAACCGATGACTCCGCTTCCTAAAGTATTTTGACTATTATTGACTCCGCGAACACCGGCAGAAAAATCACCGGCTGCTGTTGGTGTGATGATTCCTACTACACCAGTAACACCGGCACCAGCATTGATACCAACCGAAACCGAGCTTGCTTTTGCGAGAATACTCGTTGTCGTTCCGGCAGCCATTGAAGAGTTCACCGAGAGTGCGTTGCCATGACCGGTGTTTAAGATCGTTACAGCATCACTATAACTTGTTGGGTTGTTATTATTGATCGTCACTGCCGAACCACTTCCGTCGTTACGAACAAAAAGTGTCGTCGAATCAGTGGTTGGTCCGCCTTGGGCAGTTAATGCGGCACCAGGTCCTGCTTTTGGTTTGAAAAAATATCCTGCTCCGCCTTTGCCGTTCGATTCGGCATAGAGTGCGACAGCGGTGTTGGTATCATTAATGATCTTAAATGAAGCTACCCCACCTAAACCGGTATTATTGAGACTAAAGAGTGTTGCCGGATGCGGCAATATCTGGAGATAGGGTAGAGTCAGCGATGCGTTACCATTGCTCGTGTTTGAGCTGATAGTAATATTATTACCTGCTTTTGTAACGGTCGTTCCGCCAGTGCCTTGAATACTTATCGCTCCACTAAGCTCATTTACTGAAGTCACGATTCCTGTCACATTTGAAGCAAGACTATTTGCTTGGTCAGCAACAGAGGCATGAAATGCGTAGGGGGCTGATGTGAATGGTGTCCTTGGGACAAGCTCTGCCCCGCCTTCAATCGCGATTCCTAACAGGTAAGGAGCATCAAATTTTACTGATGATGGGATCGGAGTTACTGAGCCAATAAGAACACTAAATTGTCCTTTGGCCACAGCGACACTTTGCGTCTCGCTATACAACTCGTTACCAGAAGTAGAATATATTTTTATCGTTATCGGATGGTTGCCGTCGGAAATTGGTCCGTTCTGATCTAAAAGCATTCCCTGATAAGAGATCGTCCGTGGTACTTGTGCAAATGCAGAATCAACGGAGATAATGCAGATCACGACAAGGATACAAAAGAAATAGTTAAGAATTTTCATAGGTAATATAATTTTTTGGTACTACGCTCTCTAACAGCAATAATTTGGAAATGATAACAAATATCATAATCACACTAATCGCTATCTGTTTTGACTATTTCCACTATTTATTGTTGGTATCAGTCAATGGCAAACTATATTTTTGATCTCGATGGCACGATCATCGACCCGAAGACAGGCATTGTCGGATGTTTGCGAAAAACACTTGCGGATATTGGGCGGGTCTATCCCGAAGAATACGATGCCGCATTGTGGATAGGACCTCCGACGCGACAAAGCCTAAGAACATTATTACAAACCGATGATAGTGAACTCATCGAAAAAGCAGTAGCTATATATCGGTTATATTATGGTGGCGAAGGTGTTCTGGGCTGTTCGGTCTATGATGGCATTGCTGATACGATCAAAGCACTTCACGGGCAAGGGCATCAATTGTTTGTCGGCACATCAAAACTTGAGACTTTTGCCGTAACAATTATTGAAAACATCGGACTTCGAGAATATTTCATTGCTGTCTATGGAACAGTGCAGGACAAGCACTACGATGATAAAACAGAATTGATCACCCGAATAATAGAACATGCCAACATCAGCACCAGCGAGACGACAATGGTTGGGGATAGGAAGTATGATATGAAGGCCGCAGTAGATAATAACATCTATTCGGTCGGTGTGCTCTGGGGATATGGTTCGCGAAGCGAGCTTGAAGCATCGGGCGCACAACGCATTATTGAGGTGCCTAATGATCTGTTGATGCGGTAAAACACTGAGTAAGGAACATTCTCTCTTTTTCTCGGTTGTATATCACCATGAATTCTTTTTATACTATCACCAGCAGCCAACGGATTATTATATCCATTTGTATGTCGCGCCATATTTGGGCGAAGGGCTTGCTTGTGAGTTGATGTAAAACCAGTTACAGAACTTATTGCAAAGCCCTTCGTATCACAACGAAGGGCTTTTTTTATAGAGGAAAAATATGATGGACATTATCAATAAAAAAATATGTATGGCGAAGGACATCGGAATCCACGGCAATATGTTCGGCGGCATTCTGATGGCATGGATCGATGAATCGGCGGCGGCATTTGCGACCGAGTATTGCTCGACGCCCAATATGGTGACGCTTCGAGTAGGTGAATTACTGTTTAAGAAACCGCTCAAAGCAGGGAATCACGTTCGTATCTATGGCGAGGTTGGGCATCTCGGCAATACATCGATCACACTGAATATCGAAGTGCGGAAGTTTAATCTTTATAGTGGCGATGAAACGGTTGTGTGCACGACATCAGTCACGTTTGTCAGAATTGATGACGACGGAACACCAACGGCGATCGGAGAATCAGTCAGAAATCGACATCAAGAAGCACTTGCAAAGAAAGAACTGTCGGTGTAAATCCGTCATATTTCGACGGATTCTCCCGTGTGTTCTTTACGTTAGTATCAAACTGTTTGAAATATAGAGAAATATGTACCCAGAATTAGGCTTTAAGTCAAAACCGGATGATCGCGAATTAGAAATTCTTTCGTTATGGAAGAAGCGAGATGTATTTAGCCGTTCAGTAAGTGAACGTCCGGCTGAGAATATCTTTTCATTCTACGAAGGTCCGCCGACGGTCAATGGTATGCCCGGCATCCATCACGTGTTCTCGCGCACGATCAAAGATACGATCTGCCGTTACAAAACAATGCGCGGTTTCCGTGTCGAGCGTAAAGCCGGATGGGATACGCACGGGCTTCCTGTAGAGCTGGCGATCGAAAAGCAACTCGGCTTTAAGCATAAAGATGAGATCAAGACTTTCGGTGTCGAGAAGTTTAATGCGTTGTGCAAAGAGTCGGTCTATAAAAATATTGATCGCGAGCACGGTTGGCAAGAAGTCACCGAACGTATGGCGTATTGGGTAGATATGGAGCATCCGTATATCACCTGCACACCGGATTATGTCGAGTCGGTATGGTGGGCGCTCAAACAATTTTTTAATAAAGATCTTATCTACAAGGGGCATAAGATCCAACCATATTGTCCACGTTGTGAGACAGCGCTAAGCTCGCATGAAGTAGCGCTTGGCTATGCCACCGCGAAAGACCCGTCAGTATTTATAAAATTCAAACGTAAGAACACTGCCGAAGAAGAATTCTTTCTTGCTTGGACAACTACACCATGGACACTGCTCGCAAATGTCGCGCTTGCTGTGCATCCGGATGTTGAGTATGTGACCGTTATCAATAAGCGAAAAGATAAAGCCGATGAACGCTACGTCTTGGCAGAACCACTACTCCATAAACTTGATGGA
>JBBRNY010000134.1:0-5251 GCA_038229915.1 Kapaibacterium sp. (SeqCode)
ATCTTTGCCAATGCGATCGCTCTGATAGGCGCCTTTGCGGTTGCAAACTTTTTTCTCGATATTACCGGCAAAGTATTTTTTGACAGCGTGCAACGACTCTTCCATTTGAAAGATGTTTTTGGTGGAATTTTCAAGTCCATCTTTTTTGGGACGGTCACTGCGCTCATTGGGGTACATGTAGGTCTGAGAACTACAGGCGGTGCCGAGGGTGTAGGATTGTCGTGTATTCGGGCGTTTGTGATTTCAGCCGCTATGATCCTGATTCTTGATTATACACTTTGGACCATTATTTTTTAAGAACCAGTGATAGAAATAAAAGAGCTTCGCAAATCCTTTGGCACACACGAAGTGCTACGAGGTGTTTCTTTTTCGATCGCTGATGGGGAGACCGTTGCGATCATTGGGCAATCGGGTTGCGGCAAGAGTGTACTGCTCAAACATATAATGGGTTTGCTTCAGCCGGATTCAGGATCGGTTATTGTCGATGGGCATAACATTGCCACGGCATCTGAGAAGCAGATCTATGCTCTGCGCCGCAAAATAGGTTTTCTCTTTCAAAGTGCGGCGCTTTTTGATTCCATGACCGTCTTTGAGAATATTGTTCTCGGCCTCTGGGAGCACGGCGAGCGTGAAGAAGCAAAATTGAGACGTATCGCCGAAGAAAGACTTTCGATGGTCGGTTTGCATGGTATTCTCGACCAAAAGCCTGCTTCGCTTTCCGGCGGTATGAAAAAACGCGTGGGGCTTGCTCGGGCACTGGCGATGAATCCGAAGTATCTCTTTTACGATGAGCCAACAACGGGCCTCGACCCTGTTACAAGCGACCAGATCGACGATCTGATCCTGAGTGTAACCGAACAATACCAAGCGACCAATCTTATCGTTACTCATGATATGTTCACCGTACAACGTATTGCCAAACGGGTGATCTTCCTAAATAATGGCCTTGTCTATTTTGACGGCACACCGAAAGAACTTGAAAACTCGATCGACCCAGTCATCGAGCAGTTTATCGAACGATTTGGTATAAAATAAAAAATGCGCCTTTCGAGGCGCATTTTTTTTGAGATAATATCACACTCTTAGAAATTCAATCGAAGCACCGGCGAGATCATAATATAATCTGCCCACTCCCATTTTTGAGTAGTATTGCCAATGTTCGCGGCATACTTAGCTTCGATATCGAGCCAGTTAAAGATTTGAATGAAGCCGTCAGCAAGTAGCATATTCGAATATTGCAGACTGAAGCCCCAATCATTTCCGTCATTGCCACCGTGCATATAACCAACTTTCACCATTGGATCGAATTGATTATACGTATGGCCTCGAATAAGATCAGAATAACCTGGTTGTGCAAATACAGTACCTTTGACACCAACGGTCATCGCATAGACACGATGAGTACCAGCACCGACTTGACCATAGAGGCCTCTGAGGGCGCCACTCGTGAATGCATACCCAACCCAGCCATGTGCTGAGAGATCGATATAGTATAAGCTATCACGTGTTCCAGGTGCCGCGTCAGAGCGGTACTGTTTATCATTAGCACGGAAAGAGAAGTTGGTGATGTTCGGTGTAAACGCTTGGTAGTATTCACCACCAATTGTAAGACGACCTGCATTTTTATCCGGAAGGACATTCAATGCTTGATTGATCATAGCATCAAAACCTTGCGTACCTTCGAGTTTGCGTTCTTTAATGCGGAAGCTTCCACCGGAAACACCGAAAGGCGTGATACCACCTTCACCCAATTGAAAATTCAACCCTAAGCGAACATCGGTCATTTCCTGATGGATAATACCTTGAATCGCTACATTACCTGGCAACCAAAATGGATAGCCGATATAGTCATTACCCTCGACGTATCCAATTCCAAACCCAGATTTGAAAATAATATCGCCGCTAAAAAGCGATGCCGTTATCTG
Organism: Kapaibacterium sp. (SeqCode); assembly: GCA_038229915.1. Classification (GTDB taxonomy): domain Bacteria; phylum Bacteroidota; class Ignavibacteria; order Palsa-1295; family Palsa-1295; genus JAFDZW01. Next base: position 1,926 of record JBBRNY010000134.1, read on the forward strand.
CGCATACTGAATTTTCTGTTGTGGTGTCGGGGTCGAGACCATTGTATATTCATAACCCGAGCGGCTGTTGATCTTATTATAAAGATCTTCTCCAAGAATTTTTTTGATCGTCGGAGCACCATAAATGCCAACGTTATCAATAACGATACGAAGCAATTGTACATCGGCATTGTAGCTGTCGGGACTGCTTATACTGCTTATCAACGCTTCACGCGAGCCCGGCTTTTGTGTTGCCGTAAGATCAGCATTCGAAGATGGTGAAAGCTCTTTGCCCGATTTGCGAAGCGCAGAGATCACACGCGAGCGAACACTACGATCAGTAATAATAAACTGCATCAGTTCGTTTTGGCGAGCCGTATCAATTGACTGGATCGCTGCAAGAATATTCTTCAGAGCACGATTCTCTTCTTGTGTATTCTTCAACTCCTCTTGCCAATTGACTTGCGAAGTATTTGTTTGTTGATTCGGTTGCGCAAAAGCCGTCATAGCCGAACACAAGACTATTGCAAGAGCTACTGCGATTACTGACGTATTCTTCATTCGAAACTCCTTAAAAAATGTATTTGATGTCATCGGTTATTTGCTCCTGAATAATATTAGAAGTAAATACGCGGTGTGATCGTGAAGAACTGATCAGCTTCCCACGGTTTTGCATCACGAATAAGTGGGGATGAATAGCCAAGTTCAAGACGTAAGTGATCCTCGATCAATTCGATCCATCCGCCAAAGGTAAACAGATGATCAAAACCAGCGCTCAAACCAAATTTCGCGTTTTTGTGGTTGACATACTCTACAACAAAATGTGGCGATACCGGAGCCGAAACACGTTTGATATCTTGTACACTGTTTGCTTGGTCAGCCGTATACAACGGATGTTTCCCATTACGACTATCAGTAAAAGTAGTGCCTGGGATGATAGACTGCTGAACGTTATGAAGCCCCACACCAACAGAAATTTGTAAGAAGCTGTTGAGGTCAAGCTGTAATATAGTCGGCACTTATAATTGTGCGATCACCGAAGTTCGATAAAATGTTTTACCGGCAGCAATAGTTTGGGTTGTCCCATCAAGAGCTGTCATCTGGGTTTCTTTACCGTTATAGACGATCGTTCCATTGCTTCCTTGTCCGGCTGGCATTAAAGAGAACTTCACTGCAAGAGGTAAGTTGAATGCACTGAAGAAGTCAAGCCCGGCAAAATAGGCATCGAATGATACGCCCCAGAAGCCGCTGAGTTTGCGTGCCTTGAATGTCAAGAAATCCGAATCACCAAGATCCATTGGGAATGCAACACCAAGTTTCACGTTGCTTTCACCACCGATCTGATTCTTCAAATTGATCCAAACACGTGCTTCGCCGCTCGACCAGAACGGTAAGCCAACTTCACTATTACCGGTTTCGAGTTCGAAACCAATTTTTTTTGTGGCATTCACCCAAAGATGATTGATCGAAAGATCGATAAGTTTATCATAACGGCTCGCACGAGCGCGGGCAATTTCGTCGTCCGGCAAGGCCTGAGTTTTTTCAGGATCGATCGGCAATGTATCAACCAGCGGATCAGTCAAATCAAAGTTTGCATCCGATGTCGGCAAGCCATAATAAGCACGCTGAGCATCTAAGATCGCACGCTTCGAATAGAACTGCGAGAACATTTTGCTATAGGTATATCGCATCTTCGAATCTTTTATGAGCTGGCTACCCTTTGGTACGATCTCACCAGGAATTTCAACATTCTCTCCCTGAATGGTATTTACATTCTCAAGAAGTGTTGGATTTCTGTGCATTAACTGGACAACATTTTTCCCCTGAAAATGCTGTTTAACTTTCGTATCACCATTATCCTCATCGCCACCAATTCCACCTAAACCTGAAGATTTTCTTCCTCCCTTTTTAGGTGTGATAGTAATACCTTCGAGTAAAATATGGAACGGTTCAACACGCTCAGTCCCAGGAATAGGCGCGGAAAAAAGATAAATATCATAAATGCGAAATGTTTTTGGGTCAACATTGAAAGGTTCTTTTTGCAAAGCTTCCTTTATTTGATTAATCAAGTCACCATCAGTAATGTGCCACTTCACTACGTTTGTAAAGGTATAGGATTCACCATAAGACTCCAATGCCGTCAAAAAACGATAGGATTTCTCATTAATTTTTTGCAATGCCTTAACAGAATCAACTATAGGCTGAGAATTTGCACTAGTAGTCAAGACTGAAGTTGCAAAAATTACAAGCAACAAACTATAAAAGGTACTCTTCATACTTTTTTCCATTATAAGTTTCTTAGCTATCAACGCTTTCCTTTTGGTAAAATTGTTATCGTCTTAGTGACAGATGACTTTGAACCAGGGTCAGTAAAAGTCACTTTAACCGGTAGCGGTTTACTTGAATTAGGTATTTTTATCAATCGAAGTGTGAAATCAAAATCACCTGTTTTGGGTGCTTTTGTATCAAAATAATTTCCTTCAGATTGCACCTCAAGATCACCGCTTGCTTGTGTATAATGACCCTCAATACCAAATCCAGATTTTAGTTTCAGTACTTTATCATCAACACTTACTTTGCTCGAGCCACCCACTATGAATGGCGGAGATTCTATTTCGACTTCGTCATGGTGCAATTCTTTGTACACCTTCATAAAAAGTGATTTATAAAGAATTGTTATCCCAAGTTTTTTACCTTCATCCTGTAAAAAGGTAGGCGTGAATTCATAAGAAGGTTCACTAATAGTCTTAAAATCCACACCATTAAGCGTTAGACGGATTTGATAAGCACCATCAAGATCTTGATACTTACCGTTAATTGTAAATGGCACCTTAGTATAGGCAGAAAACTTTTTAAACATTCCATTATCATCAATTTCACTTGGACTATATATTGCTGTGTCACCAGCAATAGATTTAAGTGCCTTGACGATCACACTAAATGACCCGTTACTTTGGTCTTTCGCTCCGCCGCCACGACTTGCTTGCCCTTTATAATGCACAGTGTAGGTTTGTCCGACTTCTGATGCCGCCGGCATATATTTCCATACCCAGTTGGTATCAACTTTGACAATCTCTCCGGGACCATCGACCTTGGTAATAGTCACACCTTTTGCTTCAGCTCCTTCGATCTTGATCGGGTTCGGAAGCTCAAGCCCAGGGAAAGCATTAAAATCACTCACCTGTGCAAATGTACCCAGCTGATCGGTTACTTTTGCCTCAGGTCGTTTCACGTTCACGACAAACTCGTTATTACCGAGGTTAGGAGAGAAATCGTGATACAAATTGGTTAGCAATGAGTCAATGAAACCTTTCAGGGCGACCTTTTCGGTTATTCCCTCTCTCAAT
>JBBRNY010000135.1:0-5186 GCA_038229915.1 Kapaibacterium sp. (SeqCode)
CATCCCACAAAAAAACCAAACTTGTCATTCTGAGGGAGCAAACGAATATATATCTCAATCGCGCAATTTCCGCGACCGAAGAATCTGATCTTGAAGATTTATCTAAAATTCGGATTTAGTATAAACTCAAAGGGAAGATCCTTCGTCGGGCTCAGGATGACAAACCGCAAGCTCTTCGCCATCCCACAAAAAAAACGTAAAGCCTGTCATTCTGAGGGAGCAACCGAATACATATCTCAATCGCGCAGTCTCCGCGACCGAAAAATCTCCGTTAGTACAAGACATCAAGATTAGACAAGAGGAGATCCTTCGCCGGGCTCAGGATGACAAACCTCAAGCTTGTCGTCTAAGCGGAAAGCCTCTCTGCATTTTTAGAGAACGTTTTTTTGTACTCTTGCGTATCTTTCTATTGCAGTCATCACTCACCGTATCCCCTTTTTGACTGTTTGTTGTGTTGTCATCGTGAAATATCATTGAAAGAGAACTAAAAAAATTACCATGGGCAAATCATTATCACACTTCTTCTATTGCTGTGCGGTTATCGTAGCAGTATTTTTTATCTCAAGCTCGCTGCGTGCACAAACTGACTATAACATCGGCACGGTCACGGTGAAAGAAATTTGGGTTGACCCTGTTAATGGCAAAGATGTGAACGACGGCACGACTCGGGCGCTTGCTTACAAGACGCTGAACTATGCAATGGCAAATGTTCCATCGCTAACGCCATTCACAACCACAGGCTATAAGATTATGCTTGTTGCAGGCGAGTATTCCGGGGATGACTCACCACCGACCTATTTTTCATACCAAGGCACAGCGAAATATCCTGTTATCATCCAAGCCGCTGATGGTGCAGGTACGGCAAAATTGCCATCCATGTCGCTGAGTGATTGTAGCTATTTCTATTTGATCGACCTCAACATCCAGACCACCACGGGTGCTGATGCTGTCGGATGCTCGGGCTCTAACCACGTACTGATCCGTCATTGTAATATTGATGGACAAGACACCGCGAAGATATTACTTTCGCAGAATACGGTCGGTATTAATGGCAGTCAATATTGTTACATCGAAGATTGTAGTATCACCAATGCCTACGGAGCCAATATGCATTTCTCGGCGTCACAACACCATCAGATCATCCGCTCAACACTCCAATACTCTTCGGCTGACGGTATCGCCATTGAGTACGGCTCAGCTGACATCTTATTTGCTCGCAATACCATTCGTCACACGACAAAGAACGCGGTGTATGTCGGCGCGATCGGGGTTGGTTATCTCGACGGCTTCTCGCTCTCGTGGGCGCATTACGATGCGTATGCCATTCGAGTGGTCAATAATATTATTACTGACTGCGACAGCGCGGCTTTTGTGTGTAATGGTGGGTATGATGTGCTCTTCGCCTACAATACCCTCTACAAAGTAGGTGGCTATGCACCTTCACTTATTAGGCTTGGCTTGGGCAAACGGACGTGCAGTGAACTTGCTCAGCAGTCTATTTGTAAAGAATATCTCGACTCCGGTGCATGGGGCACGATACATACATACGACAGCGATGATGATGTTGCGTGGATACCAAATACCCATCTTTATATCTACAACAACGTGTTCTACAATCCGGCAGGATACGAAACCACTTCGAGCCAATTCACTTTCGGCGAGCCCAAACAAGCACTGCTTCACGCATCCTGCCCAAAGCCTGCCAATACCGATAACGACCTGCAAATAAAAGGCAATATTATCTGGAATGGTACTGCCGCAAAGCCGCTTGGTATCACGGCAACCTCAGGTGCACAACCATCGAACCCAACCTGCAACGCAACACTTCTCAACTCTGCCAACACCATCAATACGCAAGAACCGTTGTTAGTCAATCCCGAGAATAACGATTTCCATCCTATTGTCGGAGGGGCTATCGCCAACGTATCGATCTTCCCTGTCCCTGATTTTACTTGGAGTGATCTGCCGAGCAAACCAAAAGAACCTCTCGTCGGGCTATCGAACATCGTCGCGAATGACTTTGAAGGCGCAACCCGTACAAACGTATTCATCCCAGGTGCATTCACCTTATCAAAGGCTGATGTCCGCATCACCACAGCACCAGTGTTTGTTGTTGGCAACCCAACACCAAACCCATCATCTGTGAATTGTGCCGTCGCCTTCACCATCACCGAGCGGTCGACGCTTGATGTCGCGATCTATGATCTGCTTGGAAGAAAGATCAGCACGCTCGCATCGGGCGATTATGATATGGGCTCCTATACGATCAGCGGCGAAACCGCGTCGCTTCAGAACGGAGTCTATTTCATTCGCTTCGTAGCACAAGGACAGATCGTGACGAAACAGTTTATTGTCTCGCATTAATTATTTAGACAACTTGAAGCCCGCCCACCATTGAAATGGTGGGCTATGTTGTTGCCGTCGCGATGCGACTCAGATGCAGAATACTTAAACGTGTCATTCTGAGGGAGCAAACGAATATCTATCCCAACCGTGAAGTCTCAGCGACCGAAGAATCTGATCTTGAAGATTTATCTAAAATTCGGATTTAGTGTAAACTCAGAGGGAAGATCCTTCGCCGGGCTCAGGATGACAAACTTGAGGTTTTTTCTCGATCCGATGACAAACTTGAAGTATTCTCCCCACCCACACAAAAAAAAACGCAAAGCCTGTCATTCTGAGGGAGCAAACGAAAATTTATCGTTGACGCGTAGTTTCTGCGACCGAAGAATCTCCGTTAGTACAAGATATCAAGCTTAGACAAACGGAGATCCGTACCCAGGCTCCGAATGACAATCTTCAAATATCGATAGGAGCAAATTCACATATTTTTGGAATGTTCCGATACCTGTTTGTTGTAGTATAGTTATATGAAATCGGTAATACTATTTTTTTTGCTGTTGATGATGTCTTCGGAGCTGTTTGCACAAACGTATAAAGACCACCAGATCGTCTTTGCGTCGGTTGCAACCAGTGGTATCACCCCTGGCATCACCCCGACGAAGCCGTTCACGCTTGGTATTCATCTCAAAATTGAGCCTGGGTGGCATACCTATTGGAAGAACCCCGGCGATGCTGGTTTGCCTCTAACAGCAGAGATTCTGGGTGCACCGAATCTGTTAGCAGGTGCACTGCGTTTCCCGACACCGCATAAGATCGGCACGACCGATATTGTGACCTACGGCTACGAAGACGAAGTGGTCTATAGTCTTCCGGTGCGACTGCTCTCGGGCACAGTGCCCAAACATTTCCGCATAAAGCTGACGTGGCTTGTCTGCAAAGATGTTTGTCTGCCTGCCGAAACCACGCTCGACTTTTATCTCGATTCCCTCACCAGCGACCGCGTCAAAGACGACCAAAAACTTCTCGATCGTTGGACGGCACGTCTGCCACAGCCAGGAGCAGGGTTCAATCTTGATAAAGCTGCCGCAACGTATAGTCTTCAGAAAGACGGCAGCATCCGAGTGTTCGCCAAATTCTTCGAGATCGTCTCCGGTATCATTACCGATTTCTATCCTGATCCTTCCGATGATTTTACGATCGATCTTGCTTCGGTGAAGGTGACCGATGAAGGTATCTCAATGTCAATGACTCCGAACAAACCCGGCACGCCACTCACTCACCTTTCAGGTATTGTGATGATCGGCACCAGTGGCTACGAAGTAGATATTCCTGCCTCGAAACAGTAACATCTACCAGCCGTAGGGTAATAATACTTTTTACAAAACAAAATAGGAACAATGCTTATGAAACTCTGGACTATCGCTACGTTACTCTTGGTTAGTGCTTCGTTTATCGCCGCACGACCTGTCACGCTTGCCGTCGGCAGCCCTGCCCCCGACTTCTCGCTTCAAAACCTCGAAGGCAAGACCATCAAACTTTCTGACTTTAAAGGCAAGATCGTTGTGCTCGAATGGATCAATCCGGGTTGTCCGTTCGTCAAGGGGCAATACGGCAGTGGTAATATGCAATCGATCCAAAAAGAGATGACAGCCAAAGGTATCATCTGGCTTACGATCAACTCTACCCGCCCCGATCATCCTGAAGCGTTCGATGCCACAAAAAGCAAGGCGATCCTCGGTGAGTGGAAATCAAATGCGACTGATAATTTGATGGACGAAGACCGCACCGTTGGTCATTTGTTCAACGCGAAGACCACACCGAATATGTTTGTGATCGGCGCTGATGGTATGCTTCGTTATAGCGGTGCAATAGACGACGACCGCTCAACCGACGGTGGCAAAAAAGCAAGCGTCAACTATATCCGCCAAGCCATTGGTGAAATGATGTCCGGCAAAGAAGTCTCCGTCACCACGACCGCATCGTATGGTTGTTCGGTGAAGTATTAGGTTTTAATTTATTGTCAATGGGGGGGGGGTGTCCCCCCTTATTGGCAATAAGTAGATATGAGAGATACATGAAAACAATTATTTTTTCGGTATTACTATCTCTGCTTTGCTCAGTTGGCTACGCCACAACTCCCCACTGGACAAGAGTGGAAATCCCAATAGATTCACTGACCCCAACATCGCTCACATTCTTTGATAGTACGCACGGGTATTTCAGTGCTTTCGTTAGAAGATTTGGCAATCGTCAAGCGCAGAAAAACGTGTGGTTTGAAACGTCGAATGGTGGCAGAAGTTGGACTCAGCTCACCGATACCGTATTTCTCTCCGACTCTGGCGCATACATACCATATCATTTTCCTTCAATGCTTTTTCCTTCGCTAAAAGATCGATTCATTTATACAGGAAATTATAAAGGACAGGATGGTAACAGAAGGATCCTCCATTCGTCAAATTCAGGTGTGAATTGGCAAATTGCCAGCCAGTGGGATGTAAACTCTCCTCCTTTAATCGGAGATTATGATTTTTTAAGTGCATTGTCAGGGTACAATTTATTTGTTTTTAACCACAAGGACTATAGAATCTACCAATCTTCAGATGGCGGAAAGACATTCCCCATACGATATAGCGATACGGTCTATCGAAATACGATTTTTCCTTTTTACCCCTCGGATTCGAGCACGGGTTCTAATGTAATCAGTCTATCTCAAAGTGACCCTGTAAATTGGACTGTAGCCTTAAACAGAGCAACCTCAAACGTAAAGCCTCTTCCATTTGGCTTACAAACGCTCGTCACAACGAATGGCGGATATAAATGGCAAACATACAATACCCCAATAC
>JBBRNY010000136.1:0-5071 GCA_038229915.1 Kapaibacterium sp. (SeqCode)
ATCATTCTCGAGCGGCGATCTTACCCGCACCATTCCTGTCGCTTCGATCTCAGCGGCGTTGTCAAACAAATGATTTATTAGATCAGGCTTCAGGTCGTGATCGACATCGACGCGAGTCGTCGAGGCAAATTTATTATTTTTAATATCGTAAATGATCTGCATCCACGAGATCAGGTCGCTGGCGACATACGCATTTTGAAACTGTGATTTCAGGAGCGGAGTCGCGATCAGCGAATCGCGCAACGGCACATTGTTTCGTGCCATCGCGTCAGCAAATTTTTCGGCGGCTTGTATCTGCTCGCTTGCGCCGCGGTCGCAGCCCGTCAGTGCCGCGCTTGCGAGCACTATCACGACAAGAACGCTACACCAATGCGATGCCGATAATTTCTGTTTTCTCTTTAACATAAATGAGTGTGCTTCGATGGATAAAAAAGTTATCCGGTACCGGATACGGGGTTTCGCTATTGAGTATATCTTGATAGACGATCTCGCCGCGTTCTTTGCTCAGGATCGTCAGATGATTCTTCAACACATTATTGATCGCGGCGTTCGCATCGGTGGTGATGCGTTCGTGATAACTAAAAATGAGATAGTCGCCGAAATCAGAAAAGTCTATCGTCCCGCGAAGCTCGGCAATGTTCATCACACTGGCAAGTGTTTCGGCGATTTCCGAAAAGATCGGGTCGTTCGGGCTAATAGGTAATGAATAGACCGACTCGGTATCGTCTTCCACAATTAACGTCTGGAGCGACAATACATTTTCGCGTTCACTACCAAAGGCTTCGAGCACTTCGCCGGTGGTGCAGTCGATCGAAAAAAATTCGTTGCGCCCATACGCTTCGCGCTGTGCATACACTTTGCCGTCATACTCAAAAAGCATCGCCACATCGGGCTGCTCCCAACGCATAGCACCCGAACGGGTATCGAGGGTGATGATCCCAAGCGGCTCGGGCATATCGGGCTTGCGAAAACGGTGGATATAGAGATTACTCGGCGTAGCTTTTGCGGCGCTGAACCACCACGCTTCATCGAGCGTAACGCCGCGCCAAAGCACCCCGCCCGAAGGAACATCAATGGCAAAAAGCGAGCCGGTTTTCGACTCGGGGTTGCGCTCCTCGCCGGCAAGAACGCCGTCGGGGCTGATAAGCAAACGCCAGATAAGATTGCCTTTTGCCGCAGCAAAACGCCACGTCGGCTTGATCTTCGAGCTTTTTATTCGTGAGAAAATACCCATACAGTTGTCGCCCTAAAACAACGAAAGAATAAGAAAGGTCGCGCAGGGGAATTTATGGGGTAAAATCACAGAAAAACCCTGCTTATGAGATGGTTTTGGATGTTAACAAAATATTTAAAAAAAATGATAATTTGAAGTACCAATTGAGAAATTATTGCTTATATTTGTGAGTATTGCTTTTGAGGGGTAATTAGTAAAGCGACGACAACTGGTTCTATAAGCTGTTTGCCGCACCAAAAAACAGGATAAGCGAAAGAGAAAGGGTCAAATGCTTGAAGCAATCCGAGAAGACAAAAGATCAACGGAGAGCTTATGAAAAGATCAATCTAAAGGATGTAGCGATACAAAATTTTGTCGGGCGGAGCAATTCGCTCAACAAAAAGACCGGAGCGCGCGAACGCCCCGGTCATCTGTCCTGTAGCAGTACTACAGTCGAGTCGCAGCGATATGATGCTATCGCCTCGGGTACTTTTGAGTATTAGAGACCAAAGCACCTTTGCGACCCGTTAAACAACAATCAGCATCAGAACTAAAATCCATAAAGGACTATAGTAATGAAAACGATTAATAAAACCGAGGTCAACCAAAAATTGCTTCGGAACATGTTAAAAATGTTTGCTACTTGTTTGCTAATGGCACAGTTAATATTTGTTAGCAGTGCATTCGGACAAGGTGCAAGCCTTGGTACTACGGCCGTATATAGTGATCAATGTCCGACAGCAATCCATTGTTGTCAACTTATTACATTCACTGCCGGAGGAAATACGGACCATCTAAGTATTCAAGTTACCGGTGGTGTAGATCCGAGTTGTTGGAACTGGGGGTGTCAAAAGAGCAATCCTGCAGCAAATGTTGCATTTACAACAAAAGCAACCGGTGATGGCTGGGACATTACGTTTGGCCCAAACCCACTTGGGATCGGGCAAACAGTGCAAATAATGTTATGCCCTGTTGATAATAAGGAGGCTTGCGCTTATGCTTACACGAGTATAACCTGGTCTGCCGACCTTGTAGGCCCCCCACCAATTCCCCAGGGAAATGGGACGACACCTATTCTGGGCTGTACTGGTACAAATGACATTATGTGTCCTACTTGTGATCGTGTTGACATGACAACACCGAACACATGCTATGAACGCTTTTGTATCACCAGACATTGGCCTGTTTCAAATTTGACAAGCGGTAAGACCTTTGTTTTACGAATCAAACCAAAATTGAAACCGTGTAATATCACACAAACAGGTTGCCCTGTTACCTCGATTCAAATGGATAACAGCGAATTTCCAGGTTGGACGGCAAATAATCCAGTCGATGGAACTTTACCAAATGGTGATACTTATACTGATATACCACTTACCCATACAGGAGATTTAGGTGGTTGTGGTACAGTATGTATCAATATACCAAAATGCCATGACCCTAATGCACCAAGTAATCCGATAACTCATACGGTTACAGTTAATAACCCAGATGACCCATATCCTTGCAATCCGGTTTCGGCAGCATTTAAAACAGTAGGTACGACTCAGACAATAACAGCTGAGAATTTCCCGAATCCGCTTACAAGAACAAATCAATTTAAGACGACAATACCATTTGAACTTTCACAAAATGGTGGTTCTGCAAAAATTTCAATCATTAATGTAGATGGAAAAACCGTCTATCAGGATGTACAGGAATTTGCAGGTTCAGGCAAACATTTCTTCTACTTCACCGGGGAACAACTTCCGTCGGGTAAGTATTTCTATACGATAGAATCTCCTATCGGAACGGTGATTATGAATAAGTCACTTTTGATAGTAAAGTAATTCGGTGCTTTTTTATTCCGCCTATCACTTTTTTGTGATAGGCGGAATAACTTAAAGAGGTAATCTTATGAAGCTGTTATTTTTCTATATCATATTCTTTTTCAGCACTGCCACCGTTGCCGAGGCACAATGGGCTTTGGTATTTCCAAACTTTGTCACACCGATTCAACAATCTAGTAAGTCAGGTGGTATTTTTTTCACCAATGGTATGTTATGGGCATGTGGTGGTTTTAAGGTTCCGCCGATAATTTTATATTCCTCTATTGACTCCGGGAATACTTGGATTTCTCACTCAATTAACACCAATGCTAACTCTACTGTAAAATCGATTGATTTTTTTGATAAATTAAATGGTATATTTACTTTTACCAGCACTGTTGGGGTTACTAATGACGGTGGTCAAACGTGGAATTTTCCATCCCCGAGTTCATCATTTTTTGATGCAAAAATAATTGGAAATGTCAATAATATTATTGGTACAATTTGGTATCAGATAGCGCGGTCTGTTGATGGCGGAAATAGTTGGTCGTTCATTTCGACTACCAACGGCTCAAGTTCTTTAGTCGTAAGTAAGCGAGGAACAATTTTTGTAGGCAACAACCCAGTGTTGATGTCAACCGATTTTGGAAATACTTGGACTCCGAGAAAAGGGAGTTATGACCTTGATTCTTATTCATCTGCAATAGGACACCAGTGTAATGATACAACGATATACGTTGCAAGTGAAGATTTTCTGGGCAACGGACAGCCATCGTCCGGAGGGAAAGGTTACGGGCAGTTTAAGGCTTCAACTGACGGTGGCGATTCATTCTTTGACATTGTAACTAAACCGGTTCGTTATATTAGCGGGGCAGTGACAACTTCTAAACACGCCGCCTTTTGTCCTACGTTGAATGATGGCGTATATAGAACAACCGACAAAGGAAAAACATGGATCTCTATCGGAGGTCCTGGGGTCCAAAACGATTGTCGTCCTATCGCGGCTATCAATGATACGATTTTATTTCTGATTGACTCCAGCGGTAATCTTTGGAAGACGACGAATTGTGGTGGCTATCCTCTGAAGCTACCGCCGATTGAGCGACCGGTGCTGACCAATGCTTCGCTTACCGGGCTTTCGGCTTGTGATAGCGGTGCGCTTATTGCGAAGATCGCCCAATCATATTGCCAACCGCTTTTCATTAAATCTGTCACACTCGAAGGAGCAGATGCATCGTTCTTTACACTCAGCCCTATCACGCTTCCCGATACACTCACCGACGGACAAACGCGCAGTTTTTCATTGCGCTTCAATCCGCAAAAGCAAGCACGATCATTTTCGGCAAAGCTCCACGTTACAGGCAGATATATGTTTGAAGATGATACGCTTGCCCTTGATACACTTATCGATTGCAGTGCCACAACAAAACCCGTAGCACCAAATCTACTGACTTCAAAAAATTCACTGCTCTATGATACGCTTTCGGTCTGCGGTGGCTATCAAGATACGACCGTGACCTTTACGAATAAAGGATGTGATAAATTAGATATTATTGCAGGTCCGGGTGTGCTTGCGCCGGAGTTTACGTTACTGACATCGCTCTCCTTTCCGATCACCATTCCTGTTGATAGCAGTCTTACGATCACGTTTCGCTTCAAGCCTTCATCGGCCGGGACATTCTTCACATCACCAGTTTTTACAGCTTCGCAACAAGGCTTGACGCAAAAGATATATCTGTTTCTCGAAGGCTTTGGTATTTATGAAGGCGGGAAGCTGGAGTATGCACCGAAGGAGTTTCGTTTTTCGTCGCTGAGTATTTGTTCGCGCGACTCGGCGAGCGGCTATATCACCAACGTCGGTTGTGATGCGTTGGGTGTCGAGCCGCTGAAGCTCATCGGCGATAATGATTTCACCACCAATGCCGGAAGTGTTTTACGCCAACTTTCGAGTGGCGATACGATCACCTATAAAGTCTATCTCAATCCTGCGCGCAAAGGCATTCGTAGCGGACAAATTATCCTCACGTCGCATATCGCCTCCGCCACGAGC
>JBBRNY010000137.1:0-4957 GCA_038229915.1 Kapaibacterium sp. (SeqCode)
ACAAAAGCAATACGTATTGTGGTCGAAACGGAAGGCATCGAATCTCCGAAAGCAATATCACTAATGTTGCGGCGAACTCGGGTTTCTAATATGAGTCTCAAGCGTATTGAAATTACACTTCGATTGGTATCTCGCTTCAAAAACAGGCGAATATTAATTTTTCATGAAGATATAGCTGCTTGTGAGTTGATATATTCTCTATTACTTCAAAATCAAGTAAAGGCAAGAATATATCATTCAAAACTCCCAATGGCTGAACGAATACAAACCCTAAACATGTATCGTCGTGGTGATGCAAACATTCTAGTCACATGTAGAGCTTTAGATGAAGGTTTCAATGTGCCATCAACGGAGATAGGAATTATAGCTGCCTCTACTGCAACTTACCGTCAACGAATTCAAAGACTAGGTAGAATTCTTCGTCCTTCTAAAGATAAACCTAAAGCAGATATTTACACGATAGTTGCCGCAGACCCTGAAATTAAAAGACTCGCGAGTGAAGCAATTGATTTGGAGGGAGTTGCCTCAGTAACTTGGAGTAAAGCATGAAAACAATTTTGTTAAATGACGTAATGATTTCAAAACTCACTCACGCAAGCCCTACCGAGGCTTATGAAGTTGAATTTGAGGCCATTACAATTAAGATACTAAGACGACTTTATGAGAAAGCATTCGTATTTCCATTTAAACCCTTAATAAAACACAAACAAGTAGGGTGGAAGCCTGACATAGCTCTTGTAGATCGTTCACTTGAGTATTGGTATGTTATTGAAGTTGAAACTATAGACCATTCCTTAGAACGTCACGTTGTTCCACAAGTGATTGCATTCAGAGATGGTGATTACGGAGATGATGCGATTAAAATAGTGGCAAGTTCAACAGGTTTACCAATTAAAGAAGCCGCTACCCTTGTTAATCATATACCTCGAAATATTGCAGTAGTCTCAAATTATTTTGACCCAAATTGGCAAAGTGTCTTGTCGTCTGAAAATATTCAATACCAATCAATCACTGTGTTTCAAGAAATAGAAAGATGGGGTGCAGTCCTGGTTGAAGGTATTTTGGCACCCCCTACAAGATCAGTAGGGTTTGGAATTGTCGATGCATCAAATAAAGTTATTTCTCTTCACAATAATTCATTTTGGAAAAACGGACAGTATAATATATTTGCCCTTGACGGTATATCAAAATGGGATTGCTTTCTTAAAGCTGAAAAAGCATGGCTCATCAAAAGACGTGGAACATTCGATTTCCCTGACCAGCGAATTGTTCAGTTTATTCTTCAAGATGATGGAAGTCTTTCCCTGCACATTCCCTACTAATTTCTTCCACCTCCCTCTCAACTTTCTTTTAGTTTGCTGAACGTTTGTTTGCGAACATTCGAGAACATACTGTGGGTTGGAAATTTACGAATGAGGAATTGGCGCTGTGGCGCTCGGTATGAATACATATCGCGGTTCGTCGGTGCCGGTTTTCGTTACGTCGGCTGGGGCATCGCAACGTGGTGATGATAGTCGGCGCGAGTATTGTTTGGTAATCCAACATCTGCGCCATTCGGCTTTGCGATTCGGAGACATTCGCACCGAGCAAGTTCAGAACGGAAACGACGGTTGATGGAGTTGTAGATAGGGTGAACACATCGGTTATAGCGCCTGTTGCCCGAATGAAGATTAATCCTAATAGAGGCAACACTGATGAATCCATTTGTAAAATTTATGATGAGTACCGCCGGCAGAATAGCGCGGATCTTGGTCGGGCTTACGCTGATCATTGGGGGTTTTTGGGGAGGCGCCGGCACGGTAGTCGGTATTATCGGTTTCGTCCCACTGTTGGCGGGTCTGGTAAACTTCTGCTTGGTAGCTCCGCTGTTCGGTGTAACGCTCATGGGCGGTAAACCCAAAGCATCATAACCAAAACGCATTAAAAAAAAGAGTCTCCGCTGAGCCCACCCATCAGGCTTCCCCCACCAAAACAAGGAGACTTTTCGCTGAATACCAGCACCTGCCAATAGACAGGGTTTTTACTTTCTAAAGAAAGTTTTACTGTTAACCGTTACCGGCAAGGTTATGGCGACAGCAGGACTGCAGGTAATAATTTTTTAAAATAAAAGATACTATGGACAATTCAAGCGCAGGAAAATGCCCAGTAATGCACGGAGCAAACACCGAAATAAATAATTCAGTAATGAGCTGGTGGCCAACTTCGCTGAATTTAGACATCTTACACCAAAACGACACAAAGACAAATCCTTTGGGCGGAAGTTTTAATTATCGAGAAGCATTTCTCACACTTGATCTTGAAGCCGTAAAAAGTGACCTCAAAACATTAATGACCGATAGCCAAGACTGGTGGCCTGCCGACTGGGGACATTACGGTGGCTTGATGATCCGTATGGCATGGCATAGCGCCGGGACTTATCGCACCGCCGACGGCCGTGGTCGCAGCAATACCGGCAACCAACGTTTCGCCCCGCTCAATAGCTGGCCCGACAATGTGAATCTCGACAAGGCAAGAAGAATATTATGGCCGATCAAGAAAAAATACGGCAACAAACTTTCCTGGGCAGACCTGATGATCTTAGCCGGCAATATGGTTTATGAATCTATGGGATTCAAAACATTTGGCTTTGCCGGCGGCAGAGAAGATATTTGGAGTCCTGAAAAAGACGTGTATTGGGGTGCCGAAAAAGAGTGGCTTACGAAATCACGTTACACCGACAATTTAGATAGTGAATCACTCGAGAATCCGCTTGCGGCTGTGCAGATGGGTTTGATCTATGTAAACCCAGAAGGTGTTGACGGAAAACCTGATCCATTAAGTACGGCAAAAGATGTACGCACAACATTTAAGCGTATGGCAATGAATGATGAGGAAACCCTCGCACTAACCGCAGGAGGTCATACCGTCGGGAAGGCACACGGCAACGGCGATCCGTCGCGTTTAGGTTCAAGCCCTGAAGGTGCGGGCCTCGAAACACAAGGTTTTGGTTGGATGAATCCGAACGGAAAAGGCAATGCAGAAGATACTCTTTCAAGCGGATTAGAAGGTGCTTGGACAACGACACCAAACAAATGGAATCACACCTATTTCCATTTATTATTGAATTATGAATGGGAGCAGAAAAAGAGCCCTGCGGGTGCATCGCAATGGGAGCCTATCAACATCAAAGAAGAAGACAAACCGTTCGATGCTCATATTCCAAATGTTCGGAGAAACCCGATCATGACCGATGCTGATATGGCGATGAAAATGGATCCTGAGTATCGGAAGATCTCTGAGCGTTTTCACAACGACCCAAAATATTTTGCCGATGTTTTTGCAAGAGCTTGGTTTAAATTAACCCATCGCGATCTGGGACCGAAAAGTCGTTACCTCGGCACTGATGTGCCGAAAGAAGATTTGATCTGGCAAGATCCAATCCCTACAGTTGACTATACACTGACTGACGCGGAAATTGAAACAATAAAAACAACACTGCTTCAGAGTGGTTTGACGAGTGCTGAACTCATCAACACAGCTTGGGACAGTGCAAGAACGTTTCGTTGCTCCGACTACAGAGGTGGTGCCAACGGAGCAAGAATAATGCTCTCCCCTCAAAAAGATTGGGACGGCAATGAGCCAACACGTCTTGAAAAAGTGTATAGCAAGCTCAAAGAAATTCAGTTGGGCTTAGCAAAAAAAGTGAGCATTGCCGATCTGATCGTCTTAGGTGGAAGTGCAGCTATCGAAAAAGCTGCGCATCAAGCTAACGTAAATATTACCGTTCCGTTTAGCGCAGGACGAGGTGATGCAACATCTGAGATGACCGACGGAGAATCGTTTGAAGTTCTCGAACCAATACACGACGGATACAGAAACTGGCTGAAAAAGGATTATGCCGTGAAACCGGAAGAACTCCTGCTCGACCGAACCCAACTGATGGGATTAACAGCACCTGAGATGACCGTATTGATCGGCGGTATGCGTGTCTTAGGCACAAATCACGGAGCAACGAAACTTGGTGTGTTTACAGACAGAGAAGGTACGCTCAGCAATGACTTCTTTGTAAATATTACCGATATGAAATATACCTGGAAACCTGTTTCTGAAAATCTCTATCACATCGTTGACAGAAAAACAGGAGCCACGAAATGGACAGCGACAAGAGTTGATCTGGTCTTTGGCTCAAACTCCGTGTTGCGTTCTTACGCCGAAGTGTATGCACAAGATGATAACAAAGAAAAGTTTGTGCGCGACTTTGTAACAGCTTTGGTGAAAGTAATGAATGCCGATCGCTACGATCTGAAAAAATAAATCAACCCAGCTCCTAACCGTACGTACCCAAATGTGGCGTGTCTATTAGTATTGGAAAACTCTATTATTCCGATAGTGATAGACACGCCTCAAACGTGGTAAATCCACGGAACAGATCATACAAAGAATAGGGTTTTGTGGGGAGCTTTCAGTTTATATTTTGAGCTGACGACACCATATCACTATGAAAAAATATTTGCTTTCCATCCTACTTTCCTGCTTGTTCATCTCGAACAGCTTTGCGTTGGATTTTTATGTTTCAGCAACGGCAACGGGCAGTGGTGATGGTAGTGTTAATAATCCATGGCAGCTCCAGCAAGCACTAAACTCTCCGGCGGTTATTACCAACCCGATCGATACTATTTGGATCTGGGTTCGAGGTGGTACTTATAGAAATGTGTTTGATACTCAAACATCATTCAGCTGCCTTACTAATGGCACCGCTACTGCCCCGGTCATATTCAGAAATTATCATAATGAACGCGCAACCCTTGATGGGCAATTGCCCTATACACTGGTATTAGGTCTTGGCAAGTGCAGCTACAGTTGGTTTTGGGGCATAGAGGTTTTAAATTCTGACACGACTGACCGCGATCATTCAAATGCCGATAGGTTGGGGAATGTGTATTGCACTGCGCCGAATATAAAATTTATTAATATGATC
>JBBRNY010000138.1:0-4917 GCA_038229915.1 Kapaibacterium sp. (SeqCode)
GATTTGGGTACGACAGGTTCGATCCAAACGGCAAATCCTGCCGGTGCAGAACAACTTGGTTTTTATATTCCTGCAAGTGTTATCTCATCGAATGCTGGTTTCCGTGGTCATGCGATCAGTGGTCATTGGACACTCAATGTGAGTGATAACGCCGCCGGAAATACGGGTACGTTGAAAGATTGGGGCTTGATGATGAAAGAAGGCTTGCCGACACCACCGGCGCTGGTTATCAATTGGGCACCGTCGTTTATTTTCCCGAACGATCACACGATGCGTAACATCACCGTCAGCAATTCGCTTTCGGGTGGATGTTCCCCGGCTATCCAATTGCTCTCGATCACGAGTAACGAAGCTGATGCAACCGCCGATCCGGGTGATCTTGCTTCTGATATTCAAGGCGCTACGACCGGTACCAATGATCTTGCATTCCAACTTCGTTCGGAAGCACTTTCTTCGGGCAACGGAAGATTTTATACAGTCACCTATCGCATCACTGATATCGCAGGATATCAGCGCGATACGATGTTTGCTATTCCGGCGTTTGCTTCACCAGGTCGTGTTGACCCGAGTGTAACGGTCGCCGCAGGTTCGGGTACGGTAACACTTGATGTTGCACCACGTCCGAATCCGTTGGTTACCTCAAGCGTGATCTCTTATACGATCACTGCAGGTACGGCAAGTGCGGTGCCGGTGTTGTTGACGATCGTGAACAATCGCGGCAAATGGGTACGCAATCTTGATTATTCAAGCCGTGCACCGGGAACATACAACGTAGCCTTCGACGGTAATGCCGCCGATGGTACGCCGTTGCCGAATGGTGTGTATGCTTATCAATTGACGATTGGCGCACCATACAACTCGCTCAATACTGGCGTGATGATCATCAACCGCCCGTAAGTCAAAGTTCGTTCTACGGGACATCTTGTCTCGTGGAGCGCCGTTCAATACACAAAGCCCGCGCAAGCGGGCTTTGCTGTTTCTGGTATATCGTAGGGGCATGCCGCTGGTATGCCCGTCCCCTAACGATTCCAATTCAAAAAGAGAATTCGTGGTTGAGAATGAGATGCTCCCGATAGAATATATGCTGTGCGGAATATTCGTTGGCGGGCATGCCAGCGGCATGCCCCTACGGGGTTATTTGCGGCGAACCTTAAATGGTTATCGGTGTTAATAATAATTGCAGTTTTCGTTTTTTGCTCCCCCTCAGTTGCTATCAATTTTATTTACACTTATTGTTAAATACTATGAAAAATCGTTTGATAGGGTCAACACTTCTTTTGCTCTGCTTTGCTTCGGTGTCGTGGGCGCAAACCGGCGCACGCATCTTTGGCGCACAGCAATTTGTTCTTGATGATAATACACTCGCCAATCCGAAAGTCTATCTGAGCCAGAACGTTGGTTCGCTTGGGATAGATAATAGCGGCGTCGTCAGTATTGGTACATTCCCGAGCCCCTGTGCTTTGCTCGATCTTCGTTCGACGACCAAAGGTTTTTTGGTGCCACGAATGAATACTGCTCAAGAAGCCGCGATCTGCGGTGGCACACCAACCGAAGGGCTGATGGTCTATAACATCACCACGCATACCATCGATGTGTATAACGGAGCACTCTGGGGTGCGATCGCGCCGAGTTGGGGCTTGTCAGGAAATACTGGTACTACTCCTGCGACCAATTTTCTCGGGACCGTCGATGCGCAAGATTTCGTCGTTCGCACATTTAATATCGAACGCCTCCGCGTCTTAGGGACAGGAAATAACGCGGGTGCTGTCGGCATCGGTACCACTACCCCATTCGGCCAATTACAAGTGCTTCGTACACAGACGAACCCTGTAGCCTCAGGATCAAATCTCGGAATATACTCCGTCGCTAACTTTCAACCAACCGGTGCTTCATCGCTCAAAACGTATGGTATCTATGGCGAAGGACATTCCCGATCAACATTTTCTATATCTTCGGCTGCTGTGACCGGTATTGGCGGCGACGCAGAGCTTGATGCAAGCTCGACATTTGCGCCGAATGCAATGATCGGCGTGAGCGGAATTGTTATTAATAACGCATCGATCCCCATCCCATCGGCAGAAGGAATACGCGGACAAGTTTATTCAACTGTCGGAAATATCACTGATGGAATCGGAGTGAATTCAATCCCATTTGTGCAAGGCGGAAGTATTACCACAATGCATGGTCTCCACATCAATGATGTCGTTTCATTTGGTGGTGGTACCGTTACCAATCACTATGGTGTCGATATTGACCCACTGACCTACGCAACCAATAATGTTGCGCTTCGCTATAACCACGCAACCCAACCTGTGCAGATCAATGGCAATGGTGATGTGCGTATCGGTGGTCTTGCCCCGACGACCACGACAGGATTGTTCACAACCCGAACGGCAACTATTGTAAGTGGCGGTGCAAAAGTCGCGACTGAGTCACAAATGATCGCCAGTCCAGCAAGTACTTCATTCTTACAATACATCGGCACTTATAGCCACGTTGACGGTGCTAATACCAGCGCGATCAATGGTGGTGGGCTTTATGGACTTTGGGGTGGCGCAGAATTATTGGCGACAACGGCGGCACCAGTCTTTTCGGCACGTGGTGTCTTTGGCGAGTTGTTCTACCAGACAAATCAAACATTAAACGATGGTGCTGCACTTGCAGGCATTGTTGATATCGAAGGCGCCGGTGGGACGATCAATCTCGCATCGGGTACACGCCTCTCATTCAATGCACCTTCGGCAGCGACGATCACCGATCTAAAGATGCTCAATGTCTTAGATTTCTTTGCTAACGCAGGGACGATTACTAATACCTACGGACTCTATATTGGTGATATTACGATCGGGACACAAACGAACAAAGCATACTCGATCTATGCGAGTGATATTAATACACGCAGCTTTATTAACGGCAACACCGGTTTCGGACCGGGTGAATTACTCGGACCGGCTACCGACCCAAAGTCGGCAGTTGATATCGCCGGTGCTCTCTCGATCCGTTATCAAAACCACAGCTATCTTTTGAACAGTAACCCGACTGTCTCAACCTCTGCATTTTTGAATTTTGAAACGCCGACTTCGCAACTTGGATACATAGGCATTCTTGTTCCAGCCGGCGGGGGTACCATCAGTGGTTTTGCTCCTGCTACAAATGGACGTATGCTCATATTTCATAAAACTGGCGGAGCACTTACCCTCAACAATGAAGATGCCGTCAACGAAGCAACCGCTAGCAATCGTATCCATTGTATGAGTGGAGCCAACGTAACAATACCTGCCGGTGAAGCGATGATCACAGTCATCCATGAAGGTGATAATGCTGGTAGCATTAACCGTTGGGTCGTGCTGAGTGTAAACACTGTTTATTAATTTTTATAAAGGAATACTAAAATGAAAAAAACTTTTTTTATGACAATCGCAATACTCTGCGTACTGACAAGTATCAGTATGGCACAAACTGCGGCCGTGAGCCAAGTCAATGGCCAGACACAGATCAAAGTTACTGATGCGAGTGGAAAGATCAGCACCTACACCGGTGCAACGACTGCTGATGCTAATGCCAAATGGCAAGCGGCAACTACACCAAAAGCCACAGCGAGCTCGGCGGTAGCTGTGCCGTCAGAGCATTTTGCTGTTGCGAAAGCACAACCGACGAATGCCGTTTCGACAGCCGTTGCAGTGCCTGTATCGAAGCCGACACCAAACTATAACAGTTCGGCGGCTCAGACGAGCACGATAAAAGAAACGCAGGCGAAATAATTTATTTCGATCAAAAAAAAACCTCACGGCAACGTGAGGTTTTTTTTGTGCTTGATTATCTGTAGGGGCATGCCGCGGGCATGCCCGTCACCCAAAAGATCAAACTGAAAAGAAAATTCGTGGCTGAGAAGGAGAAGCTCGCGATAGAATAATATTCCTTGTGGAATATTCGGTTGCGGGCATGCCAGCGGCATTCCCCTACGGGGTTATTTTAATTTTGCTTTCAGATCTTTTTTATTGATCTGCGACGGCATTGGCTTTTCTTGATATTCCAATGTATAAATTTTGATGAACTCTGCGCCGAAGAATAAGATCATTGATGAATAAGAGACCCATAATAGAATGAGGATCACCGAGCCT
Source organism: Kapaibacterium sp. (SeqCode) (assembly GCA_038229915.1). Lineage (GTDB taxonomy): Bacteria > Bacteroidota > Ignavibacteria > Palsa-1295 > Palsa-1295 > JAFDZW01. The sequence goes on from JBBRNY010000138.1 coordinate 4,122, forward strand.
GCCGCGCCATAGACCGAGCCAGGATGGGCGGCACCGAAATAATATCCGAGCGCCGTTTTGCCGATCATAAATAATACTGATGTCAGCACCGAGCCTACCCAAACCGACGACCATTTGAGCTTGATATCAGGTAACACTTTGAAGATCAGCGCAAACAGCACGCTGATAAAAGCCAACGACATAACAAAATCTACCAAAAAGAATATTGATAATATGAATGCTGGCAGATGGTGTTCGATGTAGCCACTGGTTGCGGCCAAGAGTGAAGTAACAACAAACGAGACGAGCATCAGAAAGCCGATTGAGAGTATAAGCCCGAACGAAAACAATTGGGTTTTGATGGTCGTCAGGAAATTTTCTTTTTTCGGATCGGGTACAACATCCCAAATAAGATTGAGTGATTTTTGTAATTGTGCAAAGACGCCGGTCGCACCTAAAAGGAGCACGACGATTCCGAAGATCGTTGCCAGAATTGAAGAGCCACTACTCGAGGCACTGAGTACCATCTCTCGGACTTGTAGTGCCACGGGTTGGCCCAATGCCGAGCCTATCTGATCATAGAGATATCCACTGATAAGCTCGCGGCTCAGTACCAAGCTCGCTACTGCGATCACGATCACCAGCAATGCCGGGATCGAGAAGATGGCATAATAAGCGATCACCGAGCTTTCGCGAAACGGGTCTTTATTATACCAAACAACTGCCGTTTTTTTCAGCAGCGACGGAAGATCACGAAATTTTAAGAACATAGATTTCAAATTCATATTATTTACTATCATATTGACAGCAATAGGAA
>JBBRNY010000139.1:0-4861 GCA_038229915.1 Kapaibacterium sp. (SeqCode)
ATGCGATCGAATCATGCGTGGAATATTTTAAGACATCATTCGATCAACTTGAAGGTGGTTTTGGTTCTGCTCCAAAATTTCCGAGACCATCGCAGTTCAATTTGCTCTTTCAATATTATGACATTAGTGCTGACATCGATGCAAAGAGAATGGCACTCTTTACGCTGAAGAAAATGGCGATGGGTGGTATTAACGATCAGCTTGCCGGCGGCTTTCATCGGTATGCGGTTGATAGCAAGTGGTTCGCGCCTCATTTCGAAAAGATGCTCTATGATCAAGCGCAATTGCTCGACTCTTATCTCGATGCCTTTCAGATCACAGGCGACTCATTCTATGGCGATGTTGCAGCTTCGATCGCTGATTTTGTTCTCAGCGATATGACACATCCTGATGGCGGATTCTATAGCGCCATTGATGCCGATAGCGAAGGGGTAGAAGGCAAGTTTTATGTTTGGACTCACGAAGAGATCGTGAACATTCTCGGCATTGATGGTGCAAAATTATTCTCATATCGTTTTGGAGTTACTGAATCCGGGAATTGGGAAGAAGAACAAAATATTCTCTATCGTGCTCACACAACACCCGAGGTTGCGGGTTTTTTAGGACTTGATCTGGAAATTGTTCGCACCCGATTGAGTGAATGCACTAAAAAATTGCTGTCCGTACGAGCAAAGCGCATTGCTCCGTATCTTGATGATAAGATTCTTACCCCTTGGAATGGGCTAATGATCTCTGCGCTCGCCAGGGCGTCGCATATTCTTGACAGACCCAGATATCTCGAAGCCGCTACTGTGGCTGGTAACTTTATTTGGAAGGAATTGTACGAAAAGACAGCAAATACGCTTCACCACCGCTGGCGTGAAGGCGATGCAAAGTTCAATGCGTACCTCGAGAGTTTTGCATTCTTGATCAAAGGATACCTCTCACTCTATGAAGAAAGTTTTGATCCGACCTGGCTTGCTCGAGCGATCACACTACAAGCCGATCAGGATAGCACATTGTTCGACACTGAATTAGGTGCATATTTTACGAGTAAAGATGAAAGCGATCTCATCATCCGCACGAAGAACGAATATGACGGCGCGGAGCCAAGCGGGAATTCGGTAGCCGTACAAAATCTGCTCAGACTCTTTACGATCACCGGCAACGACGACTACAATCTCAAAGCATCCGCAACAATAAATTACTTTTCCGGCAGACTGATTCGTTATCCCTATACGATGCCCGAACTTCTTTCGGCAGCGATGTGGCAATTGCACTTGCCCGCAGAAGTAGTAATAAGTGGCAAAGAAGAGCCCACTGAACTTGGATCTGTTCGAGCCTTGCTTGCCAAAAAATATATGCCACGTAAAGTATTGCTCAATGCTACGGCGAGTGATCTAAATATATCTGAGTTCGCTCGTTCGCTCGCTGTCGATCCATTTACGATCTATTATTGTCATAATCATATTTGTGACTTACCCGTGCACTCTGCAAAAGAATTGGAAAAGTTGTTCTCGGTAGATCCACCTTCTCAGATCAAATAGTTCGTGCGATATACTCGCTCATTTTTTGAACGCCCTGCGCCAATAGTTGCACGAGAATTACTTGGCGCAAAATTGCACCACATTGTCAATGGCAAAGAATTGATCGGTCGTATCGTTGAGACCGAGGCATACGACCAAAGCGATGCTGCGTGCCACGGATATAATGGCAAGACCGAGCGCAACAGTCCGATCTTTGGGTTAGCCGGTTTTTCTTATGTGTACTTCACCTACGGAATGCATTATTGCTTTAATGTGGTATCGGGTAAGGAGCACTTCGGTGCGGCAGTGCTGATACGTGCGCTCGAGCCACTCGAAGGCATTGAAGAAATGTATCAAGCCCGAAAAAAAGCAAAAAATAACGTTGATCTGCTTTCCGGTCCGGCAAAATTGTGTCAGGCATTGAGTATCGCTCGTGAAGAAAGCAATATCGACCTTCTCGAAAGCGATGAATTGTTCATTACGAAAGGGAAGCTCAAGAAAGGCGAAACCGTTGCCGTCACAACTCGTATCGGTATTACACGAGCAACCGAACTGCCCTGGCGTTTTCTTATCGCAGATAATAGTTTTATTTCGAAAGGAAAACCTTCGTGATTCTAATGATAGAGCCCAATGAAGAGCATTATACCATTTTTAGGTATCGCCACTATGATCATCGTAACGATGACATATCCTGTTGCGGTTTGCGCTCAACCCATGACTAAACCTCACCCAACAATGTCACCCGAACGTGCCGCACTCGCAGCTAAAATGGAAGACCAAGGGGGCGAGCATATTCACATGCCGCCATTGCCAACGAATTATACCAATGACAGATACTATAATACCAATCCTTCCGATCTTACAAAAGCTGCATTAAAAGGCAAAGTGGTTCTCATTGATGTTTGGGACTACACCTGTGTCAATTGTATTCGTACTCTACCATATATAAAATCTTGGGCAGAGAAATATAAGGAAAAGGGATTGATCGTGATCGGGATCCATTCACCCGAGTTTGACTTTGAACGATTGCCCGAAAATCTGAAAACAGCGATCAAGAAATTTCAATTAGACTATCCCATCATCGCCGATAACGAATACGAAATATGGCATTCACTCGCTAATCATTATTGGCCCGCCAAATATTTGTTTGATGCAAAAGGAATTTTGCGTACGACACATACCGGTGAAGGGGAATATCAAGAGTTTGAAGCATTCTTACAACAGATCTTGCTCGAACGCGATTCGACTCTCGATCTTCCTACTCTTACACCGCTGGTCAGAACGAGCGATAAGCCTGGCGCGGTCTGTTACAAACCTACTCCCGAAACATATATCGGCTTCGAACGAAACCGCCCGGCAAATAGTGAAGAGGTCGTGCCGAACAAACCCGTTACGTTTACTCTTCCATCAAAACTTGAAGAAGACCGTTTATATTACGAGGGGCAATGGCTTATCCGCCGCGAGTTTGCAGTGCCAACTGGTGGGGCAACTTCGAGTTTAGTTATCAATTACCAAGCCAAAGAAGTAAATCTCGTTATTCATCCGCAAGAGGGGAAAGAAGCTCAAATTCTTGTCGAACAAAATGGGATGCCTGTTGCGAAAGCAGATCGTGGTTCTGATATTATCGAAGTTGATGGTAAGACGTATATTGTTGCAGGCGAGCCACGAATGTATAATATCATTAATAACTCAACATTCGGTCACTTGACCCTCCGTCTTTCGAGCAATTCACCCTCGTTTGGCGCGTATGCATTTACATTCACAACAGATTGCCGCGAATAAATTTTCATCCGGATAGAATTTTGCCTATTCCACGTAGGACGAGCCGAAACGGACACTCCGATAGAACTGTTGTCCTCTTCTACAATCTATGGATACAGCAATACTTTCAAAATACGAGCCCGTCATCGGGCTAGAAGTTCACGCGCAGATGCTGACAAAGTCGAAGGCATTTTGCACTTGTTCGACCGAGTTTGGCGGCGCACCAAACACCCGTACTTGCCCGATCTGCCTCGCACATCCGGGGACACTGCCGACACTTAATGAAAATTTGGTGCGATTTATTGTCCGAATGGGGATCGCCACGAATTGTGAAATTCGTCCGCGCTCGATCTTTGCCAGAAAAAATTATTTTTATCCCGATCTCCCGAAAGGGTATCAAATATCGCAATATGATACGCCCATCTGTCATGACGGGTTTATTGAAACAGAGCTACCGAACGGCGAGACAAAACGTATCGGTATTACTCGTATCCACATGGAAGAGGATTCGGGAAAATCTATCCACGATTTTGGCAGCGAGACACTTGTTGATCTCAACCGCGCAGGTGTGCCACTGATCGAGATCGTCAGCGAACCCGATATGCGATCGAGCGATCAGGCGTATGCCTATCTCACTGCGATCAAGTCGATCGTAACCTATCTCGGTATTTGCGACGGCAATATGGAGGAAGGCTCGCTTCGATGTGATGCCAACGTTTCGGTTCGATTACGAGGGGCTGAAAAATTTGGGCAAAAAACTGAAGTAAAAAATCTCAATAGCTTTCGCAACGTCAAGCTCGCTATCGAAGCAGAGATCGTGCGTCAGATAGGGGTTATCGAAGAGGGCGGAGTGGTGCTACACCAAACGATGGCATTCGACCCTAATAAATCACTCACCAGAGCAATGCGCACAAAAGAAGATGCGCATGACTATCGCTATTTTCCCGAGCCTGATCTTGTGCCGGTGACGATCACAAAAGAATATATCGATGAAGTTCGATCCGAGATACCAGAACTGCAGCGCGACCGTCGCGACCGTTTTGTCCGCGATTTTGAATTGCCGAAGTATGATGCAGATGTGCTGACCGTTGATAAAGCAACGGCTGATTTTTTTGAACAAGCAATAGATGCACTCGCCGCAAGATCAAATGATTCGATCAAATCAATTTCGAATTACACGATGGGCGATGTGATGCGTATGCTGACCGAACGTAAGGCGACTATTGGCTCGCTCGGTTTGTTGCCGTCGCATCTTGCTGAGCTGATCACACTTGTCAGCGAAGGTACGATATCAAATAAAATTGCGAAAGACTTGTTGCCCGAGTTGTCGGGAAGTAAAAAATCACCGAAAGAAATTGTTCAAGATCGTGGGATGATCCAAGTATCCGATGAGGGTGCTCTGCGCGATGCGATACGCTCTATACTCGAGAGCAACCCCGATAATATTGCAAAATATAAATCCGGCAAAGTAAATCTATTTGGATTTTTTGTCGGGCAAACTATGAAAGCCATGGGCGGCAAAGCAAATCCGACGCTATTGAATGAGTTGGTCAAAGAAGAATTAGAAAAAGCATGAGAAGAACATTTATCTGTGG
>JBBRNY010000140.1:0-4860 GCA_038229915.1 Kapaibacterium sp. (SeqCode)
CTTTTTAGTTGGCAAATTGCCGAATTATTGGGTGTTTCGGAACACACGGTCGAGAATCATCGCTCTCGGATTCATAAAAAGCTAAAGATACCGACCTCAAACAGCCTTTCAACTTTTTTTATGCAATTTTGATATTCTGCCCCAAATAGGGAGGTTTTGAGGAGGTGGTTTTTGCTCAATAGATTTTATCTTTGCAATACGACGTGTCAACAGGAGTAAAGGATATTTCTGAGAGATTACGCCTATTCAACTGTTTTTTAAGTTCGCCATTTAAAATACAACAATGAAAAATTTATCGAATAAACCATCACTCAAAAGAATTGCAAAGGCAATTCCGATCATTCTGCTGTTTGCCGCAAAGCTGTCCTTTGCATTTCTAACAAGATCAAAATAGCACCCAGTTTGTAACTTTGCAGGCTGGGTGGTGTTTTTATATAATTCAGAAACAATCAATAATCATGAAATATTTTTTTCCCTTCATTATTTTGCTCTCGGTATGCGTATCTGCGTCTGCTCAAACAAAAGAGTGGGAAAGAGTTGGTGCCGTCTCATTTACTGGGATCGCAAGACAATCATCATCTAAGATCGTTCTAACGACTTCGCACGGCTATCTGTATTCCTCGACGAATGAAGGATCAACGTGGGACAGAAAAAAAGTTGATGATACTCTCAATTTAGTGGATGTAGCGTTTGTTGATTCTCTTCATGGGGTGATTCTTGAACACTACGAACATGTTTTGTTTACCTCTGATGGAGGTAATTCATGGAAATATTCAAACATCCCCCTGTCTGGTCAACTAAACCACATCGCTTATACATCTATTAATACAGCTTTTGTTTGCGATTCCTTAGGTAACATCTGGCAAACTTCAAATCGTGGTGACTCTTGGAATAGACAATATCATTCTAACCCAGAATATTCTCCCGATTCTGCATTAAGTCATATCTTTTTTTTGGATTCGCAAGTCGGTTTTGTGACAGGTCTTCATGGTATATTTTTGACAACTGTTGATGGTGGGGTTCATTGGAATAAAAAGGAAATTGGAGCGGGTGATTCAATTCCTTTGTCCGGTATAGATTTTTTCAATAAGAATGTTGGTGTTGTTTGTGGATACAAATACTTCTATACGACAACAAATGGCGGCGTTACTTGGAAAACACATACGCAACCTGATAATGCAACCTATTATCTCAATGTAGTAAAGTTGATTAGCGATCATGAATTTTTTGGCTTTGCACCGTCTGGTCAAGTCTATTATTCTGCAAATTTGGGAGATACCGTTGGTGTTTCTTTAATAGTGGGAAATGTGGAAGCATTTAGTACGATTTATACGGGATTGTTTACTCCGGGGAAAGGAGCATTTGTCGCAGGAAACGCAGGACTTATTGCAAGCTCTTTAGATGGTAGAAATTGGACGGCAAAAAACCAATGCACGGGTGGAATCATGGAAAGTCTTGGAAAGGGACTCGTACATGCAATAAGTGAGGATGCCCCTTTCTTTGTTACCTCGACAGATGGGGGTATTACATGGAATGGTGATTATACAAAAACTTTATTTTTTGTGGGACTACATTTTACCTCACTTGATTCGGGATTTGTCATTCAGGAAACAGGTGATTGCATTCAAACCACAAACAATGGGAAGACATGGGCTCCATTGAACTTAGGGCTTTCTTCTTTTCCAAAACAATTTACATATACATCCTTCAATAAGTATAATGTGGGTTACGCTGTAAGCGAAAAATCGGTAGTTCGTACTTCAGATAATGGTGTTTCTTGGTTACGTGTTGATCCCGTACTTAGCCATCAGACACCTTATGCTGGTCTAAGTTCACCACTCTTTTGGACTTTTCTATCTGTACAATCGCTGGACAAACAAAATGGTTTTGCCACGATGTCAATTGGGGATAGTGTTTTTCATCCAACAGGTGGACAAGCCAGGTACGGCAATTATCATTCAACCTTATACCATACCATAAATGCAGGAACAACTTGGGAGATAATGGAGCAAGCACCACAACTTCCGCGCTCTCAAGTTGTCTATTTTAAGAATATTCAAGACGGATTTTTAAGTTGTGACAATGGAGTTCTTTACAGAACAGTTAATGGTGGCAATACATGGAATAGAGTTTCAGTCGGGACATCAACTCTACCGATAAACGCTATTAATTTTTTGAATGATACAGTTGGCTTTCTTGCATCTAGAGATCAAATGTATTCTACAAAAGACGGCGGTAATACATGGGCAAAAGAAATAATAAAACTACCAAGCGATTTTCCTTCCCCTTCATTTGTTAGCTTCGTTTTCCCAGACTCAAATAGTGTAATTGTCGCTGACAATTCAAGATTTTTCTATAGAAGAGAAATCACGGGTGGTGGAACAAATACCGTTCGTACCGAGAAATCTTCTGGAATACTTCAGTACCTTTATATATCGGCTTTTCCAAATCCCTCCCGTGGAACGTTACAATGTATATTGCATGGAATGTATAGTGCACCAAATGGAGTACTGCGCGCTGGCTTATTTGATATTTTAGGCAGAGAGGTAATTGACTTAACAAGTCTCGCCATTGCGAACAACAACAATCAAATCTCTACCTTTTCCATAAATACTGAGAAGTTATCACATGGAGTTTATACAATTGAGTATAGCTTAAATGGAGTTTCGTATTCCAAAAAAATTGCTATTTACTGAGAATCAAACTGACTTGATTATGATCTCCCATAACTGTTCATAGCGTAAATATCTCAACGAAGTCAACTATGGACTTATTTTGATCAAGGGTTACGAAGTGTTTAAGCACCTTGTTATTGATAACATTTTTATTGAAATCCTCACGTATGACAATACGAAGCATCTTCGAGTACATCCAAAAGTTCTGCATTTTCACTGGTAAGGGGTCCTTCATAGTGAAAGCATAGTAAGCTCCTCGAAACACAAAGAATTGTGAAGTTAGATTACAGTCTTCATTGTTGCAAAACTACTGTATCGAATATTCTCAATCTTTGTATCTTCGTAGAGAAATACTATGCGAGTCACTACCAGAACGATAGCCGATAAGAAACAACGCGGAGAAAAGATCACGATGCTGACAGCGTATGACTATACGTTTGCGCGTCTGCTCGACCAAGCACAGATCGATATGCTGCTCGTCGGCGATTCGGTTTCGAATGTCATCCAGGGCAACGAGACCACCCTTCCGGTGACGCTCGATGAGATGATCTATCATACCAAAGCCGTCATCAAAGGCGCGACCAACCACTCGATGGTGGTTTGCGATCTCCCGTTTATGAGCTATCAGACCGATGCCATCGAAGGCTTCCGTAATGCCGGACGGGTAATGAAAGAAACCGGAGCCGGAGCCGTAAAGCTCGAAGGCGGCGAACGAGTCTGCGCGACCGTAAAACTAATGACCGATAACGGCATCCCCGTTTGTGGGCATTTGGGACTTACCCCACAGTCGATAAATCAGTTCGGCACCTACCGCACCCGAGGCACTACGCCCGACGAAGCCGACCGCATCAAACAAGATGCTCTTGCTTTGCAAGATGCCGGAGTGTTCGCAATCGTTCTCGAAAAGATCCCATCAGAGTTGGCAACAGAAGTCACAGCATTATTAGAAGTGACGACTATCGGTATCGGTGCTGGCAACGGCTGCGACGGGCAGGTATTGGTGCTTCACGATATGCTCGGACTGAACGAAGAATTTCATCCTCGATTTGTTAGAAAATATCTGACGCTTGCCGAGGATGTGCGGGCAGCATTCAAAAAATATTCCGAAGATGTAAAAAGCGGCGGCTTCCCGAACGAAGGGGAGTCATATTAAAAGACTTTTAAAAAGACTTTAATTTTTTTTGCGAAGAGGAGATCATCTATGAAGGCAATAATCATGGCAGGCGGTTTTGGGACTCGCTTGCGCCCCTTGACAATGCATTTGCCAAAGCCGATGGTACCATTGCTCAACAAGCCGATGATGGAGCACATCGTCCGTTTGCTGAAGGCACACAATTTCCATGATATTACATCGCTACTGTTTTTTCATCCTGAATCTATTAGCTCGTATTTCGAAGACGGCTCGAAGTTCGGCATTTCGATGAACTATGTTCGCGCCGAAGCCGACTATGGCACCGCCGGAAGTGTCCGCAACGCCACCGAGCAATACAATATCAAAGAGCGCATCATCATTATCAGTGGCGATGTCTTAACCGACTTTGATCTGACCGATGCCATCGCGTATCACGAAGAGAAAAAAGCAAAAGCAACGATCGTCCTGACGCGAGTAAAAAATCCGTTGCAGTTTGGGGTTGTTATCACCAATGACGATGGGAAAGTCGAACGCTTTCTCGAAAAACCGTCTTGGGGCGAGGTCTTTAGCGATACGATCAATACCGGAATTTATATTCTCGAACCGGAAGTGTTCGAACTGATCCCTTATAAACGTGACTTCGATTTTTCGAAAGATCTCTTCCCGATGCTCCTCGAGCAAGATGCGGGTCTCTATGGCTTTATCGCACCGGGCTACTGGCGCGACATCGGTAACTTGGGCGAGTATCACGAAGCGCATCTCGATGCACTTGGCGGCAGAGTTAAGATCGAATCTGATGGCGTCCGACAAGAAAATGCGATCATCGGTGAAGGCTCGCTTGTCGAAGGCGTCGAGTTTTTTGGTTTTAATGTTATTTGTAAAAATGTCAAGATCGCCCCGTGTGTAAAATTTTTAAATTGTGTTGTGGGCGATTATTGCGTTATTCATGGCGGCTCGAGAATGGATAACTCGATCTTTTGGGATGGCGTTGACATTGGCGAACGTGTGAATATGAGTCATACGGTGCTGTGTAGCAACACCACGATCGGCGCC
>JBBRNY010000141.1:0-4857 GCA_038229915.1 Kapaibacterium sp. (SeqCode)
GCTCGGTAGCGGATCAGTTGATTTCGGCTGTGCAATAACCGAGCCGCACATAACCAGCATAACCGCAAGAAGTAAGCTTTTCTTCATAAGGGTGATCTATTCGTGAAAAATGGATGTAGAAGTGCTTTTTAACGCAAAACAAACAAATTCGTTACAGTTTGGAAATTGCTTATTTGATAGAGCCCGCCCAATTTCTTAATCTCCCGTTCGGAATGACATTCCACCTCAAACTGTTGAACCTCGCCTAATGCATACAAACGAAATAGACGAACTACGAAAACTTTTGCCGCTGAGAATCGAGCGGCTTGCTGATATTGCTTATGATATTTGGTGGTCGTCAAACCACCAAGCGCGGTCGATCTTCCGGATGATCTCGCGCTATCATTGGGGCATTAGCGAACACAACCCGATCAAGGTACTGCTCGATACGCCCCGCGCTCGGCTTGATGAGCTGGCTCTGCAACAAGAATTTTTGCATCACTACGATGCACTGGTCGCCAATTATGATCTTGCATGCGAACGCTCGACCAAATGGTTTGCTACTACGCATCAAGAAGCGCTTGGCAAACCCATCGCGTATTTTTCTGCTGAGTTTGGGTTGCACTCAAGCCTGCCGATCTATAGCGGTGGTCTCGGTATCTTAGCCGGCGATCACGTCAAAACCGCAGATGATCTTGGTGTGCCGTTAGTCGCGGTCGGTTTTTTATATCCATTCGGATATTTTGTTCAGCATATCACCACTGAAGGCGAACAAATTGCGGAGTATCACGACCTCGACCGCAAAAGTACTGCCGTGCAAGAAGTCCTCGGCTCCGATGGTAAGCCAGTTATTATTTCGCTTCATCTCGATACCGAACTCCAGAAACTTCATCTCAAACTTTGGAAAGTAAAAGTTGGGACGGTCACATTGTATCTCATGGATTCCGATCTTGAAATAAATGTGCCCGAGGACCGCGAGATCACCCGCAGACTTTACGGCGGCGACAAACTCTATCGCTTGCGCCAAGAATATGCCCTTGGTGTCGGCGGTGTCCGAGCATTAGAAGCGCTCGGCATCGAGCCGGTAGTGTTTCATGCCAACGAAGGACACTCGTCATTTCTCTTTATCGAACGCTTACGCAAAGAAATGGGGAAGGGGCGTTCGTTTCATTCGTCGGTTGCACACATTCAAGCAACCTCGGTCTTCACGACACATACGCCTGTTCCGGCGGGGCACGATGCGTTTGCACCAGAGATCGTTGCCGAATATTTTCAGGAGACGATTAACGAACTCGGCATTTCGAAAGAGCAATTTCTTTCGCTCGGGTTGCATCAAGAAGAGTGGGGCGAAGCATTTAATATGACCACACTCGCATTCTCGATGGCAGATCATCGCAATGCCGTCAGCAAAAAACACGAAGAAGTTACTCGTGATATGTGGAAGGGAATCGAAACCCCCACGAGTAAAATTATTCACGTCACCAACGGCGTGCACATCCCGACATGGCTTGCGCCGGAGTTTGATGAGTTGCTGAGAATGGCGATGCCATCTGATTGGCGCGGTTCGATCGATGACCCCAATTTTTGGAAACACGTTCATCAAATACCCGATGTCTTGGTGTGGCACGTGCGCTCCGAGCTTTCGCGACATCTCGGCAGATACATCGGCGATCTGTTGCGCAAACGCGCACCCGATGATGACAAAGATATGATCACGCGCGGTGCACTCTATAACCCGGGTGCTTTCACCATTGGCTTCGCGCGGCGCTTCGCAACCTACAAACGTGCGTTGCTTCCGTTTCGCGATAAAGAACGTCTCTCTGAAATTTTAAATAATGCTGAGCGTCCCGTACAAATAATTTACAGCGGCAAAGCACATCCGGCCGATAGCGGCGGCAAGGAGTTGATCAAGCAATTATGGAATTACGCTCATGATCCATTGTTCCGCGGAAAAATTATGTTCCTCGAAAATTATTCGATGCATACCGCCCAACTATTGGTGCGCGGCGTTGATATGTGGCTGAATTTGCCACGCGCCCCACTCGAAGCCTCGGGCACCAGCGGCATCAAAGCCGCGATCAATGGTGTACCAAATCTTTCAGTGCTCGACGGCTGGTGGATCGAAGCATACAACACCAAGAACGGTTGGGCGATCGACAGCCACGAAAACCTGAGCGAAGATGCACAAGACACGCTCGATGCTGAGAGTTTCTATCAATTGCTCGAACGAGAGATCGTCCCGATGTATTATAACCGCAATCTCGAAAACATCCCGACCGAATGGATGAAAGTCGTCAAAGAATCCATCGTCTCAGTGCTCCCCCAATTCTCAAGCCAAAGAATGGTAAAAGAGTACGTAGAGAATTTGTATCTCCCGGCAGGGCGGGGATAGGACAACGTTTCTATAGCTACTCCAAATGATGAGTATAAAAAACTCCTCTGCAACAACATCTTGCAGAGGAGTTTTTAAAATAAATCTCCCCCCAGCCTGTAACTTTCTCCTCTAAAAAACCTTTTATATCATCAACGGTTGTGTTCACCATTCCCCAACCACTATGAAACGAAATATCATCGGTCATCTTTCATCTTCAAGAGTCGTCTTTGTGGCGCTGCTGGCAATGTTTATTGCACTGAGCGGCTGTGTAAAAGACACCATAAATGGCGCTGATAATCTTGGCGGAGCCACCGTCACGACGACTATTGTCGGGCAGATCATTGATGAAACGGGGCAGGCTGTTGTGGGCGCAACAGTTACGGGTGCTTCACTCACAACCACCACCAACAAATACGGTATTTTTATCCTCAAAGATGCGAAAGTAGCCTCGGCTCGTTGTTGTATCATTGCTAAAAAAGCAGGCTTTTTTACCGCTGCTCGTGCTGAAAGCCCCGTTGTCAACGGCGTGACAAATATGCACCTCGCTATGATGGCGAATACGACGACGTTTAGTGTTGCCTCAGCTTCGGGTGGTACAATCGCACTCGGCAGTGGTGCAACAGTAAAATTCGACGCGAATAGTTTTGTAAGTTCGAACGGCGCTCCGTATAACGGTGATGTAAAAGTCTCAGCTCGCTATCTCGACCCTGAACGCGCAGATTTTTTCGATTTCTTTTCTGGTGATAATGCAGGACGTCAGACAGATAATACCGAAGTTGGTTTGAAATCAGTCGGTGTAATAAAAGTTGAACTTCGTGATGAGAACGGCAACGAGCTCAAAATCGCTACTGGCAAAACAGCAACAGTGAGTGTTCCGAAACCTGCATCAATGGTTACGGCACCGAACAGGATGCCGCTCTGGTATTTCGATGAGACGATCGGCGAATGGAAAGAAGACGGCTCGGCAACATTACAAGCAGGCAAGTATGTCGGCACCGTTACACATTTTACTGATTGGAATTTTGACTACAAAGGCGAGACCGGCGAGCTTTCAGCGCGCGTCGTCTGCAACGGTATTCCTATCGAAGGAGTCGTGATCCATATCTTTCAGCGTGACATTACCACCGGTGCCGATGGACGTATTCATATTCAACTCGTACCGGCAGACCAAACATTATCATTCGCCATTTGGAGCACAGAGAACGGCGGAAATTATTTTATCAATACTCCCATAACGGTTAATATCGTCCCAGGTCAAACGCTTGATCTTGGCGACATCACACTCAACTCGCCTTGCCCCGGAGAATTGCGCGGTACGATAATGGACTGCGGCGACAGTAAGATCGAAGGATTGGTTATTGTCAGTTCAGCGGTAGGGGGGGTACATTACCGCTATACCGCTACTGGCGATTTTACGATAAGCGCAGCTTCACGTTTCGGACTGACAGTTATCGCAGCAGACCTGAATGGCAATGAGTCAACGCCGCTCGACGTCTTGCCGTTAGCAAGTAGCGAAATTCGTAACGTTGGAATCATCCAAGTGTGCGGAACAGACACGCATAATTTTATTGATATTCTGTTGGGGACCAGGTCAAGTACATATTCTATCAAACTTTCACCTGATGGAAGTTTGCTCGCTATATCATTTTATCCTGATGGTTTCAAGGTATTCGAAACAAAAACTGGTACCCTCGTAAGTGAGTTGAGCAATATTGTGGGCGCTCAAGGTAATATCACCAAATTACAATTTACTCTTGACAATAAAAAACTAATGGCCTTAACCAGCGCCTCGGTATTAATATTGGATATTACCACGGCAACATCAACCGTGGTATGTACTATCCCCACTATCGGACGCAGGATCTTTGATGCACATATTTATGATGACGGGAAAAAGATTATTACTTTAGTCGGCACCGGAGTTTCGGATGATACCTTGAGTGTATATTCCGGCACTGATGGAAGTCTGCTCAAAACATTGCACCCAACATACGGCACTAATTTTCAGTCTAATTTCGGGTTTGACCGCAGTGAAGATGCTATCGTCTTTCTTGATACAAAAACTAATAATACGATGGTCGTCTGGAGTATTGCAAACGATACACTCATTCGCACGATCCCTACGAGCCCTATTACTGCTGCTTTATACTCCGAAGAGGGTACAACGTTTGGGTTGTTGTACAAGACTTCGTCGAGCTTTTCATTCTTTAATGCAACCTCGGGTACGAAGATCAGTGATGTAGAGACAACCTTCCAACCGAGCAACAACGGCTGGTCGAGCTACGGCTATTTGGTATTGACTAAAGACTATAGCTACTCAGATGAAGTTGCTGATACAATACCTGTAATAAAAATTCGGAGGGTGGTTGACAGCTCGATAGTATCTACGAAACTACTGCCTTCGGGCAACGGTATTTCAGGTCTGACGGCCAATAGACAACAAACCCATGTTGCGGCGATAACCAACAACTACATCAGAGTTTGGAAATTCCAGTAAGGAAAGC
>JBBRNY010000142.1:0-4676 GCA_038229915.1 Kapaibacterium sp. (SeqCode)
CTACCTCAAAGATCGAAGCAGCGTTGGGTGAAC
Organism: Kapaibacterium sp. (SeqCode); assembly: GCA_038229915.1. Taxonomy (GTDB): domain Bacteria; phylum Bacteroidota; class Ignavibacteria; order Palsa-1295; family Palsa-1295; genus JAFDZW01. Next base: position 34 of record JBBRNY010000142.1, read on the forward strand.
CATTACCAGTAGACTTAAAAACGGGATTGCAGACTACGTTAAAATCATTTGATGAATAAGGCAATACCGTATGTATTTTTCGCAGCAGCACTAGTTGCCATTGAATTGGTTTACTTTCGGATAGCGAGATATTACAAAATACTGGATCATCCTAACGACAGGAGTTTACATCAGCGGCCGACCATTCGTGGTGGTGGAATCATCTTTCCGTTAACAGCCCTATTGTTCTTTGCTTTTACGTCGCGACCTGAAGGCCTTTTTATTTTTGCACTCATACTGGTTAGCTCCATTGGATTTATTGATGATATTAAAAGCCTTGGGAGCGCAATCCGATTTGTTGTGCAGGCGGTGGCCTTCGCAATAATTTTTTTCATAGTCGACCTCTCTGAGATTCCGTATTGGTTAGTCGCGGTGATGTTTATTGTAGCAGTTGGTGCCATAAACACGTTTAATTTCATGGATGGAATCAATGGAATTACAGGAGCATACAGCCTGGTGACACTAGGATCATTACTCTTTGTGAATTTATATATCGTGCATTTTACCAATAGCGATTTCATCGAAGCTATTGTGTTATCGGTTCTGGTCTTTGGTTTTTTTAATTTTAGAAAAAAGGCCGTTTGTTTTGCAGGCGACGTAGGAAGCCTGTCTATCGGATTTATTATTCTGTTTCTGCTTATTGAACTTATCAGCGTTTCCGGCAATTATTGCGTTGTTATTGTTCTTTCTGTTTATGGTGTTGATAGCATTCTCACGATAATTCACAGGCTATTGCGAAAAGAGAATATATTTAAACCGCATAAACTTCACCTATTTCAGGAATTGGTAAATCAGCACAGAATTCCTCACCTCATGATGAGTTTTATTTATGCAGCAGTGCAAACAGTTATAAATGCGATCGTAATCATGAGTTTTCAGGAGACAGTCTTGTTTCAAACAATTGTCGCCCTGACTATTTTGTTTCTGCTCGGTGTTTCTTATTTAGTAATCAAGTCAAGATTTCTACCAGCGACTCAACCCAATTGAGTGCAATTCATTTGTTCAACATTAATGTATCGATCATTCATAAAGCCATTTCTTGACAGGGTAGTTGCCCTACTTGCAATACTATTGTTAAGTCCGGTATTGATCGTCATCTTTATTTTATTGCTCATCTTTCAGCGGGGACAAGTTATTTTTTCCCAGGAAAGGCCGGGCTTTCGTGAGGTACCATTTAAGATACTCAAGTTTAAAACGATGCGTGATCAACGTGATGATGATGGTAAGTTACTCCCCGAAGTACGGCGCGTAACGAAAATGGGAAGTCTGTTAAGGATGACGTCGTTCGATGAATTACCCCAGTTAATAAATGTTTTAAAAGGCGAAATGTCAATTGTAGGACCACGACCATTACCCACAGAGTATTTGATGTTGTATTCCAAGGATCAACGACAAAGACATTCCGTCTATCCGGGTATCACTGGTTGGAGTCAAGTCAACGGACGTCATGAAATACCTTGGGCAAAGAAACTCGACCTTGATCTATATTATATTAAACATATTTCTTTAGGGTTAGACCTTTTCATCATTGTCAGGACCATCTTTCTTATATTGTCTTTTAAAAAGGACAATTCACTGGCAGAAAAACCCTTCTCTGGTTAACTCTCCTCGCGTCGCTTATTAAATTTTTGGATAGCGATTCAATCCATTTTCTGATAAATTTGAACAAATCTCTCACTTGAAAGATATAGCCATTTACGGTGCCGGTGGTTTTGGACGGGAAACAGCGCTGCTCGTTAATCAGATCAACAATGTCGCCCGGCAATGGAACCTCGTGGGTTTTTACGATGACGGAATAGACAAGGGAGCAATCGTGGGGCGGCTGCCCATCCTTGGTGATATTTCTGATTTGAAGAAAATAGCAGCACCCACTAGTATCGTTATTGCTATTTCAGATTCGCAGATACGTAAGGAAATCGTCGAAAAGCTTAAGCATACTGTTATTGATTATCCGAAGTTGATCCATCCAACGTGTCAGTTAGGGGACGACGGCAATGCCTATGGAAAAGGGTGCATCATCTCCGCGGGTGTGATATTCACCACGGGAGTTATTCTTGAAGATTTTGTTATCGTAAACCTTTCATCAACCATTGGACATGATGTGAGATTGCAGAGCTTTTCTACCATCATGCCTGGTTGCAGTATTTCCGGAAACGTGAGAATAGGAGAGGGTTCAATGGTAGGAACAGGCGCGCGTATTTTACAGAATCTTACTATTGGTAGTAACTGTAAAATTGGTGCTGGTGCAGTAGTAACGCGTGATTTTGCCGACAATAAAACAATAATTGGTATACCGGCTTATGAAAAGTGAATCACCTGTTAAGAAGTTTGGGCCGGCTTTGCGATTTGTCGTGACCTTTGCAGGAGTTTATCTGGTTGGGAATGTTTTGTATGGTCTCTATATCGAGCACTATCGTCCCTTACCCGACCCCATGACGTATTCGGTCACCCAACAGGTGGCTTCACTATTGACAATGTTTGGAGACCCATCGGAGGTATTGAATGTTTCGGATGAACCCATCGTGATATTAAAAAAGGAAGGGGATGTTGGCAAGACAGTGTTACGCGTATTTGAAGGGTGCAATGGGTTAAATGTACTGATCGTATTTGGTGCATTTGTTGTAGCCTTTGGCGGTCCTGTCACCCGAATGTTGATTTTCATTTTTACTGCGGGCATCGTACTTCATCTTGCCAATCTCTCCAGAATTATCCTGCTGTACTATACTGCCCTATACCGACCTACGATGTTCTACTACTTTCATAAATACTTTTTTACAGCGATTCTCTATGTTGTGGTATTTGGCTTATGGATTGTCTGGACGCGGATAAACAAGGAATCGAATGATCCTGTTGCAGCATAAATCCCTGCGTTGGATTGTTGGAGCATTGGCGATAGCCATTCTGGTTGCTGCTTATCTATTTCAGAAATTTGATTATTCTTCTCTTATAGGCAACTATTCGTCCAACGCAAGGTTTGTGATTAATCGAACAGCTCGCTTTCTCATCAACGATGCATCCTGCCTTCTGTTGATCATGGCGATCTTTAATCAATCCAGTTACCTTCGTGTAGGCACCTGGATATTTTTGATTGAACTGATCGTTTTGCTTCCCGCATATTTTATAGTAAAACTTTCGTTGGAAGGCGATTCTGAGATATCTTCACCCTTGTTGTCACAAGTGCATCGGATGATCATAAATCCGCTTTTAATGATCGCCCTTATCATGGGACTTTTTTATCAGGATTATTTTTGGAAAAAATCTAAACGTTAAGACGTGTTTAAGATCCCCTTGTCATCAACTCCATTTAATGCTGCTGGCATTGCGGATATTCTGAATGACTATGAGGGACAACCAGTGATGAAGCTGGTGGATGATTTCGAAGCGGCCATTTGCCAGTACACAGGTGCCCGATATGCTCTGGCGCTTAATTCAGGTACAGCCGCAATTCACCTTGGTCTGAAGGTGCTGGGAGTGGGACCGGGCGATGTAGTGATAGCCCCGTCATTTACCTACGTTGCTACGGTAGGTCCAGTACTTTATCAAGGGGCCCAGCCGGTTTTTGTGGATAGCGAGCAGACAACCTGGAATATCAGCCCGGATTTACTTGAAAAGGCGATAAAGTCTCAAATTGAAGGCAAAAGAAAGCCTAAATGCGTTATTGTAGTTCACAATTATGGGATGCCTGCCCAAATGAGGGCTATAAAGAGTATTTGCGATCGGTACGAAATCCCAATCCTGGAAGACGCAGCGGAAGCACTTGGTTCTCAATACTTTGGAGCTTACGCTGGAACGCTTGGCCAGATAGGAATTTTCTCTTTTAATAATAATAAGGTTGTAACCGCATACGGTGGGGGGGTGCTGGTGACCGGTGACAAAGCCGTATACGATAAAGCGCTATTTTGGGCAACACAATCCCGCGAAGACAAGCCTTACTATGAGCACACCGATCTCGGCTACAACTATCGGATGAGTCCGTTGAATGCCGCAGCCGGGATTCTGGAATTACGATCTGTCAAAGCCAAGATTGAGCAGCGGCGCAATCTCTTTTCGCAATACAAGGGAGTCTTTGGAAGTTGGGAATCGGTGGCATGGCTTGAGGAACCAGATGGGTTCAAAACGAACAGATGGTTGAGCACGGCTTTGTTCTCAAACCCATTGATAATCAATGATATAATGGAGAAAACAAAGCGTCAGGGCATTGAGTGCCGGCGACTTTGGAAGCCGATGCACCTTCAACCATACTACAAAAAATACCCAAGCTTTGTTGATGGTACGGGTGAAACCTTATTTCAACAGGGGATATGTTTACCGTCGGGTGGTGCGGTTATTGTAGGTGACGTTTTTGGAATTTTGGATCAATTATAAAAGCGGTTACCTGGCAATAATTTCCAGCATCAACAAGGTCATTTATATAATTCATTATCTCCGGTAAAGTACTATCTTTGAACTCGATCAATTAGGTAGATATGAGAAAACTGTTACTGCTAATAGGGTGTTTTGTGCTTCTATTTGGTTATGCTAACGGCCAGACAATCGTCACTGCACAAGCTGGACCTTGGAATTCAACATCTACTTGGGTTGGTGGAGTTGTACCAACCGCTGCC
>JBBRNY010000143.1:0-4572 GCA_038229915.1 Kapaibacterium sp. (SeqCode)
CCTCCACCAATAAATGTGAAAGAAGTGTTCTTCCAAGGATAATATCCTTCCTTTGAGAAGCTAATACTATAAGTACCTGTTGGTAAGCTATCTATTGCCCAATAGCCTTTAGAATCTGTTATTGCTGAATATCGTGTATTTTCAATTTGAACCAATATTCCTCCGTGAAGCGAAGTGTCAATAGCGCCATAGTCACCAGCCAGATACATGTGACCTTCAAGCTTGCCAGTTACTTTCGTATATGAAGTCGCAGATTCATTCTCGCTATCGGTTTTGCAACCGACGCATATGAATATGATTAAAATGTAGAGGATGTATGTATGCTTCATAAGAACAGTATAATTTCTCGACCTACACGAGATAATCAACTCTAAATCTTATGGAAATGTTCTTACGCCTTCTCCAAAGCTTCTTCAAGCAATTGTTTCCTGTAAAGATCGTGATATGCGCCTTTGAGATTGAGAAGGGCACTGTGGTTGCCGCGTTCGGAAATTTTGCCGTTATCAATGACGATGATCTCATCAGCTTCTTTTACGGTCGAGATCCTGTGGCTGATAATAATGCTTGTTCTGTCTCGCATTATTTCTCTCAAGTTTGCGAGGATGCGTTCTTCGGTCGAAGTATCGACGGCGCTCATTGCATCGTCGAGAATTAATATTTTCGGATTTCTTGCAATAGCTCGCGCTAATGCTGTGCGCTGTTTTTGTCCACCTGAAAGGGTAATGCCTCGCTCGCCGACTATCGTATCGAACTGATGCGGAAATTCGGAAATATCTCTGAGCATTTCGGCTGATCGCGCTGCCGACTCGATCACGGCACGGTCTTCGCCATCAATGCCGTAGGTGATGTTCGCGCCGATCGACTCGGAGAACAAAAATGATTCTTGCTGAACAACGCCAATGCCACCGCGCAATACTTCGAGCGGAATTGTTTTAATGTTTTTGCCGTCTATCAATATTTCGCCGCCGCTCGTATCAAACAGACGAGGAATAAGTTGGACCATCGAAGACTTGCCCGAACCGGTCTTGCCGATGATCGCCAGTGTTTTACCTTGCTCAATGTTCAGACTAACACCATCAAGTACGAAGGGCAGTGTGTCGCCATATTTGAAAGAGACGTTGCGGAATTCGATTCCGCCTTTGATCTCGGTGATCGAGTTGTCGGTTTGTTCGTTATCGATGATCTCGGCTTTCATCTGGAATATTTTGTCGAGACGCGCCATTGATGCCGCGCTTCGCTGTACCATATTGGTGACGATGCCGATACCGATGAAGGGCCACGTCAGCATACCGAGATAAATAATAAACTGGGTGAGATCGCCAAGTTTCAGTCCGCCCGAGATCATTGCTGGTGAACCGAAGAGGAGTAAGAGCACGATCGAGAAGCCGACAAAACCAAAGATCGCCGGCATCATCAACGCTTGCAGTTTTGCCAAGCGCATATTCTTTTTATAGTAATCGTCGCTGAGCTTATCAAACAATTCGCGCTCGTAGCTTTCACGAACGTAGGCTTTGACGACTTTCATACCCGAGATCGATTCGGTTGCGCGCGCTGTCAAGTCGGCGTAGTGGCTTTGCACATCATCGAAGAGCGGATGTACACGTTTGCCGATAATATAGACGGCGATTGACATCAGCGGTAGCGGCGCAAGACAAATAACAGTGAGTTGTGGCGAGATCGACAACATAAAAAACAGCGAGAACACGAATGTCGTGATCGTATCAGAGGTGTACATCACCGCCGGACCGACAAAATTTCGGACTGCGTTAATATCATTGGTCGCATAAGCCATCACCTCGCCTTGCGGAGTGTTTTGGAAGTAGCGCATCGAGAGCGTCATAATATGACCGAGAAAATCGTTACGCAGATCGTATTCGATCTCGCGCGAAGCGACGATAATATTCTGGCGCACGAGATAAAATAAATAGCCGGCTATTGCCGACGAACCCATAATAAATAATGCGTCTTGTATCAGCGATGCGTTGGTTGCGGTGCCCGACTGAAGCGAGTTGATTGCATGGCCGACATAACGCGGCATAAAAGCAGTCGCAAGGCTCGAAGCCGTCGTCAGGAGAATGCCCCAAAAATATTTGGCGCGATGGCGCCGAAAGTACGGAAGAAGTTTAAGTAAAGATTTCATTGAGCCCATAAACACAAAACACCAAAGTTTTGTCCGCCAGAGGGGAGGTGATTTTATGTTCTACCTCTCAATTACTTTCTATAGCGAGTTGATGGATTAATGATTAGATAATTACCATAAAATTTTTTGGGAATAGAAAGTACCGTTGCATGATACTTCAACGACATACATACCCGAGCTGAATCCATAAAACGGTATTGTAATATTTCCAGAAGCTATTGTGGGAGGAATTGTAGTCGATAAAACTCTCCGCCCCAATACGTCGAAAATAGAAATTCGAATAGGCTGTACTTTCTGAGCAGGCATTTGAATACCCACTGTAATGTTACGATGGGAAGGGTTGGGACTCACGGTGAACGACTGACTTTGCATAAACTCGGGATTGGAGAAAACCCCGTCTTTATGGATCGGGATCCGTTTCGAACCATAGAAAATCCCCATCGAGCCGATATGACTCAGCCCTTTATTAATATCACGATCGCTGGTGTATCCTTCCATACCGATCAAGAGATCCTCGAGTCCGTCTCCGTTTGCATCGACCGTATCAAGTCCTGAAACTGTCCCACCATTGCTCTGCGGAATAAGGACATCTATTTTGTCATCAAGCTGATCTCCAAGGACATACAGCAACATCAGCCCTGCTTCTCCTGTGGGAGAATTAGACGTTACACATAGCACATTATTACCCGTTCCTGTCAAATCACCACAATTTTGATAACCCTGGCCAAACGCAATTGCACCGAATGTAAAAGGATCATAATACGCTGGGTCATGCATTCGAAAATCAGCACTATCGACAAAAATCCGCTTGCTTCCAAAGGATGCTCCACCTTTGAAGAAATAGATTGACATGTCCTGATGATCATTACGCTGAATTGGAACCAGCACATCGACGCTCTTATCGCCAGCTATTTTCGGGAAGGCTTTCATAGGAAGTAACGGGTAGGAATAGAATGGTATTCCATTCCAACTTACTTTCGTTTGAGGGTTCTGCCAAGCTGCGAATATTGTATCTTCATGGATCGAATGAGCAAATTCCGATAGAGAAAATGGTGCATGAAATTTATAATGACAAAGATTACCATCCTTATCGGCTATAAGGTAATCATCCTTACCTACCCCTCGAAAATCTCCGTGTGAACCACGTAGGTCATAAAAATTCTTAATATCAATATGAAACGATGGGATTTGTGAATCGGGATAAATAATTTTCCCTTGTTGATACAGCTTCTCACCACCTTTAAAAAGTCCTACATATAACGTATCAAACTCTGCAGTATGGGGGTAGTATGAAAAAGAACCCCATACAATATCATCAAGACTATCCGATGTTAATTTTGCAATGTACGGACCTGAAATAGCAAAGGGATCGAATATATTGGAATCGTTTAAGGGTCGGAATTTTAATTCCGAAACCCTGCTACTATCGTATTCACCATTTTCGTCAGACCAAAAGATGAAAACTCCCCCTCCGTCAGCAATATCTTGGTGTAACAAATCTACGTACTTTGTAGAGTGGAAATGACCGGGTACTACTCCTTGATCAATCTTGACATTAATTGGTTTTGAAGTTAACTTAAACTTACGAATATTGAAAACTGGGGTTGCATCAAAAGAAAAATACGGAGGAGAATTAAGAGTACCATTAGCTTTGTTATTTACAGCATAAATAATGGTACGTTTTGAAGGATCTATTGCATTAGGCAAATTACTGATACCAGATCCCAGTTGATAAAAGTTCGTTGAACCATAGATCGTATCAATCTCTAGCCTATTGCCAATAACTGGCCTATATATATTCGGGTCAAAAGCTGCACTCCCAGCTTGGGCATGAGCATTCCCTGCCAAGAAGCTTCCGGCAATTACGAGTACGATAAGTATAGTACGTTGTATCATATCTATAAAAGACACTTGAGACACAAAAATGTTACAATCTATTTCGCAATAATAAATTGACTCCGTTGTCGAAATGTTGTTCCTTTCACTTCGAGGATGTGTGTCCCGTTGGAAAGACCAGATAGCGAAAGTGGGTAGTGTGCTCTCATAAAGGGAGCTTGTATTAGTTCTGAATACACTTTTCTTCCCACGATGTCCCAAATGGTAAGTTCAAGAGGTTGCTGTTCTACTGCCTGAAGTTCTAAGGTACATATCCCATTTGTAACAGGGTTTGGATAGAGGGTACATCTTTCTAATCCAGCGGCGATCGGTTTAACAGAGTTTGTTTTTACCGGTATTTTTGTTGAGCCATGCACTACGAAGATTGTTCCTACATTTTGATTTCCTAAGTCTTTGCCGTAGCCCGATACTCCCATAATAACATCTTGTAGTTGATCTCCGTCTGCAACAAGTGTATCGATATTATTTCCGCAAATACCACCATTTTCTACAGCTATAAACATATCGATCTTATCATCGATGGCTTTACCAAGCAC
>JBBRNY010000144.1:0-4544 GCA_038229915.1 Kapaibacterium sp. (SeqCode)
CATACGAGCCTGAAGGAATTGTAACAGTTGAGAAGTTTCTTGTAAGGCCGGGTGTGAATTCAGCTATAAATGGACCGACCATCAATTCAGCGTCTGTTGTTGTGTCATTTCCTTCAACATGAAGTTTCACTTCCGAAAGAAGAAAGCGGACGCGTGTAATCTCGATAGAATCAGCACGAGTGCCAGTCGCAATGGTCGGGGACTTCCCCCAGAATGTACTCGCCGCAATTGATCCTTCGGTCTCGCCAGAAAAATTAACTATTGCGGTATTCGGTGTTGCAGCATCAGTCGAGCATCCCGTGATCGCAAAGGCGAGAAATAGGAGCGCAAACGATGAAGATAAATATGTGGTTATTTTTTTCATTTTGTATTAGTTGTTGGTTAAAAGAACTTACCATAAAGACTTCAGAATTTATCCTGAAGCCTTTATTACGGTAAGTGTATGTAATGACATTCAAAAGCGATGTTCTAACATCATAACTGTTATTTTGTGACGATCATTCTTCCTACCAGTAGGATCGAGCCCGCACGAAGAGTATAATTATACATACCTGGTGCTATGTTCGACGAATTGAATGGCACGGTATGCATTCCTACTTCGAAACGCTCAGAAAGAATATTTGCTACTTCACGACCGAGTGCATCGCTAATGATAAGCGAAACATTGCTTGCTACAGGAAGAACAAAAGAGATATTCGTTTTTCCATTAACAGGATTCGGATAATTCGTAAGCGAATAGCCATCCTTTTGTGAGGTGTATGTTACACCTGCACTCGTACCGATCGAGAACGGTCCTGAGGTTCTCGTCTTGCCTGTCGAGCTGGTGATTCGAATGAAGACAGGGTTATAATATCCTGTCGGCACTGTCATCCACGAAGCATTCGGTGTTTCAGCTGTATTTAGCGTTGCGATATGCCCCCATGTGAGCGTATAGTCAAGTGAGTACTCAACTTCTACGGTCGGTCCGATATCCGGAGTGAAGGTATAACTGATTCCCAACTGCTTGTTATTTCCGATATTTCTTTTCGAATCAAGTCCGGTAAGGGTGATCGAATTGATCGAACCGACACCCGGAGTATAGGTGATAGTAAAGAAGCCGCTTGAACCCGTGACGCCATTTGCATCGGTGATGCGAATGACAGCTTGGGTCGTTGCAATGTTCGGTACGTTTGCCCAGGTATAAGTAAACTGATCGGCATTAAGGAAGCCGATAAGATTCCAAGTCGATCCGCCATCGAGTGAATACTCGAAGGTTTTTGCTGTAGCAATATCTGACCCGGTCCATGTGATATCAAAGTTCTGCGTTCCGCCTTCAATCACTTCGCCAGTAATCGGATGCGTAACGACGATCGAACCAACTCCCGGAGTCTTTACGATCGTGAACATTCCACTCGTACCATTTGCGCCGTTGGCGTCGGTGATGCGAATAAGTGCGGTAGTTGTTGCAACGTTCGGTACACTTGGCCAGAAATATGTGAACTGGTCGCTGCTAAAGTTGCCGATGAAAACCCATGTTGATCCGCCATCGATAGAGTACTCGAAAGTTTTCGATGAGGCAATGTTCGCTCCTGACCACATGATCTGGTAATTCTGCATCCCACCCTGAATTACTTCACCGGCTGCGGGACTGATAACAACAATAGACCCCTGACCTGGCTTGCTCGATTTGATCACAAATATTGCGCTCTTACCGACAGCTCCGTTTGCATCAGTGATGCGGACAACAGCTTTGTTTGATACGGTATCAGGAACATTCCAATTGAAGGTGAATACATCTGCATTCAAACTCCCGATCAGCGTCCATGTCAGTCCGCCATCGAGCGAGTAATCAAACGTTTTCTTCGTAGCGATACCATTGCCGGTCCACTTGATCTGATAATTCTGTGTCTTGGCTATGAGTGTATCCGCCAAAGCAGGTTTTGTGATAATGATCGTTCCCGGAGCGGGTTTGCTCGAGAGAATAACGAACATTCCACTTTTGCCGGTAAGATTATTTTTATCAGTTACACGAACAAATGATTTCGGTGCAAGTGTATCAGGCACATTCCAATTATAGACGAATGCTGGTGAATTGATCGTTGCAATCAACTTCCAAGTTTTTCCGCTATCAAGAGAAAAGTCAATGGTTTTCTGAGCATCGATGCCCGTTCCCGACCATGTGATCTGATAGTTCTGCGTTCCACCTCTGAGAGTGTCTCCTTTAGCAGGGCGAACGACAATCAGGCTATTTGTCGAAGCCGAGTCAGTAGATATCGCCATGTTATTGGCAGATATATTTATAGCTCCAGCCGGAGCAACAAGTGCTCTGCCATCGAGTGAGGCATTACCGAGAAAAGTTATTGCTCCACGTGCGAAGATCGTGCCTTTAAAAGTAGATTGATCTTTTATGTTTGTTGCCCCATCGACAAACCAATAGATATTTGCTGCACGAGCATTATTGGCAAGCAAAATATGCGTTCCGATATTTGCGTCGAACTGTCCGCCGATCTTGACAATAAAGATCGCATTACCATCGCCATGAGCATCAAAGGTCACATTTCCCGTTGCTGTCGTAGCTCCACCGGAGCAATACACACCAGGATCAAAAGATTGTCCGTCCACGATTCCCGCACCAAGTACGAAGTCGCAGGAAACTGCTGACTCGACGGTCCATGCAGTCAGTAGATCTGCCTTTGCAAGAGCGGTATTACCATCGGCAATATGCTTTTGGCCGCTATAGACTCCCGGAGGAAATCCGTTGATCGAGCCAGCATCAGTGCCGATATCGCCTGTCAGGACGCTCAGGCCTGTGTTAGTAATAATACCGGATCCCGTGAACACGGCATAGGTAGATGCAGAGCCAAAGTTCGGACGAAGAGGATTATTGGCTTGCACTGATTGTACCGTCTGCGCAAACGACGCACTCGATAACAACAGGCTGATCATACAGACAACGACGAGTGTCGCCTTTCTGCTAAATGTTGTAAAATATTTCATCTTGTTTGTGTTAACTAATAAACTACCGCACCACAGTGCGAATTTCGCACGTGTATGCCGCCATTTGCGGGAAATAGAAAAAGAAGGGTAGTTGAAAGGGAAGGTGCGAGTTGAAAGGCTCGAATGGCTCCGATTTGAACTAGAAGTTCTTCGTGAATACCGGCTAAACAAAGGCTTTCTGGGGTTACTCGTCTAGCCGATCACTAATGACGCAGTTATTACACTTTCGAACTACTGTGCGCCACTTATCTACTTACAAACCTACGGAAATCTGATCCCGAAAGCATTACACTATTTTGGATATATTTTACACTATTCGCACATCACTTCGGCTGAGGAAAGCTGGCATCAGGAGGGAGAAAGGACAGAAATGAATTACGATTCCCTAATTGAAGATCGCAACAATCCTGAATCGGATGCCTTGAGTTATATCTACATCTGCGTATCAATGTTACTATCGGCAGCCGAAGAAAAAGCAAGAGAAAACACCAGCGGTGCTTATGCTGACTAACTAGATTTACTCACGGTGAAAACAAAACAAAGGATACTTAGAAGAAAAAATATCCTCAGGTTCATTCTAACCCATTCCAAGAGTTTCTTTTGCATCCATCGATAGCCGATCCGGAGTCCAAGCAGGCTCCCATATAAGATCGATGTTCGTTTTTTTGAGTGGGAAGTACAACTCCAATGCACGCGCTGCTGCTTCGACTATACTACCATGCATTGGACAACCAGGAGTGGTCATCGTCATCTTAACGTTGATTTCATTCCCGATCACACGCAGGTCATATATCAGCCCCAAGTCAACAATGTTGATACCCAATTCGGGATCGAGAATTGCGCGCAATGTTTTGAGGACGAGGTCTTCCTCCATGCTGAGCTTTTCACCACCTGGATTTTGCAGTAGATTCAAATGTTGATAGTTACTGCTATTTTCCGGAGAATTCGGATCCATATCTTTTTCATTCAGGTTAAATATATTCATCGTCTGTATATTCCTATGACAATAAATCCAAACACTATTGACGAAACGGCGATTAGTGCCGCTCCGATACCGAATACAACTTGCCATTCGATGATAAGCCCGGTGGCGCCAATAACGACGCCCGCCGAGAAGAGTACAAGTTCTGTTTTTGCAGCGCTTTCGTTTACCATTTCTTTCATTGTGGGAACAACTGCGATTCCTGCACGTGGGGAATATTTATTCAGCCATACAAGGAATGGGATGATCTTATATATCTCACCAACAACAAGTGAAGATGCGAATCCGAAAAGAATAATGAATCCGTATCCAAGTGAAAGCCGAAAGTATGTCGGACTCCCTGACGGAACAATAACGAGGATGCATCCTAAGATAACAGCAATGCACAAAAATATAAATGAGATAATTGCATGCTTCATCGCAACATCAAGTGCTTTGCGCAACCGCCCGCGCAAAACAAGTATGATCTGAATGACGTATGATAAAAGCCCGATGGCAATAAGCCCTGCATAGATCTCAAGCAATAGGTCTGGACCACCTAAGCTCTCCTCTACCATTGTTCCAAGCAAGCCAATGTTGACGAGCC
>JBBRNY010000145.1:0-4518 GCA_038229915.1 Kapaibacterium sp. (SeqCode)
ATCGTGAGCACGAGCGGTGCTCGCGAAGGTGTTTTTTCAAAAGCATCCCACATCATCACTATCAAACCGGTGACGGCAAGAATAATGAGTGGTAGTACTGCTATAAAATCGTTATAGTTCACAACTGATATTCACTGTTATTTGACGATCACTTTCGGCGACATCATTTGATATTCACTTTGCTTAGGCTGTTCGGTCTTCCCTGTTAAGCTATCGGAAAGTGCATTCAAACTTGCAGCCGGGATATTCATAAAATTCATTGGTCGAATGCCGATCCAGATCATAAAGATAACCAGCGGCACAAGCGAGACGATCTCACGAACAGAAAGATCTTTCAGCGAGCGGTTCGATTCATGAGTAACCGGTCCTAACATAAAACGTTGATACATCCATAGCAAATACACTGCCGCAAGGATAACACCAGTCGAACCGAGAATCGAATACCACCAAGAATGAAGTATCGGTGATTGGAATGCTCCCATTAGTGTAAGATACTCGCCCACAAAACCATTCAAGCCCGGCAAGCCCACGCTCGAAAGCATAGCGATCGCAAAGAAGACTGCAAATAGTGGTGTGATCTTCGCAATGCCGCCATACTCTGAAATTTCACGTGTATGCTTGCGCTCATACATCATTCCAAACATCATAAAGAGCATACCGGTCGATATTCCGTGACTGACCATCTGTATCGTCGCGCCTTGCAAACCTTCGCGAGTCATTGAGAATATACCAAGCACGATAAATCCCATGTGGGTAACCGACGAGTACGCGATCAACTTCTTAATATCGGTTTGAACCATCGCAACAAGCGCACCATAGATAATCCCGATCACCGCAAGTGCTGAAAAAATCGAAGCATTGCTAATACTTGCTTGTGGGAAAAGGCCAAGATTGAATCGTATTAATCCATACGTACCCATCTTCAGCAACACTCCGGCAAGCAATACCGAACCGATAGTCGGTGCTTCGACGTGAGCATCGGGAAGCCAAGTATGCAATGGAAACAATGGTACTTTGATAGCAAACGAAATTGCAAAAGCCCAGAATAGATAATTCTGTGTATCAAGAGGAAGTGAGCGACTGACAGCGAGGAGTTTCATCAGGTCGGTAGTGAATACTCCTGTTACTTTGGCAGCTTCAAGCCCTAGCCAGATGATAGCCACGAGCATAAACAGAGAACCTGCAAGGGTATAGATAAAGAACTTAACCGATGCATACATTCTACGTTTTCCACCCCAAATACCGATGATGAAATACATCGGTATCAAGATCAACTCCCAGAAGATGTAGAAAAGAAAAAGATCAAGTGAACAAAAGACCCCGATCATTCCTGCTTGAAGCAAGAGTATGAGCGCCATCAAACTTGGTATTTGTTTTGACTGTGAATTCCAAGTGCCGATCAACGCAATAACAGTCAAAAAGGTCGTCAAGAGCACCAACAACAATGACATTCCGTCAACACCTACGATGTAGTTGATCGAGATATTATGCCCAGAGATCCACTCGTAGTTCTCTTTTAACTGGAACGAGGCGCTCGTTGAGTCGAATTGCATATACGCAAACAACGAAACCCCGAACGTCACGAGTGTTGACGCAAGTGTAAAGAGCTTTGCTGCATTGTCGTTCTTGACGAAATGCAGAAGCGCTGCTGAAAGAAGCGGTATTAATATCAGTACCGAAAGTACACCCATTGAGCGAATTAAAATATCAGCACATAGCCGATCAACACAACAATTCCGATGACGATCATCACGGCATAGTTTTGTACCAAGCCGGTCTGAAGTTTTCTAAGTACCGAGCTCAGTGCCCCGGCTGTCGATGCTAAGCCATTGACTATGCCGTCAATAACTTTGACATCAACGATCTTATAAAGAAAACTATCCGATACCGCATACGTCGGCTGAACGACAGTGGCATCATAGATCTCATCAACATAAAATTTATTAAATGACAATTTATACAAACCGCCAAGCTTACGCTCTTTCTCGACGAGTGTCGTGCGCTGTTTGTAATATCTCGTAGCGATCAAAATTCCTATTAGCGCAAGTACCACAGAAATGATCATTAACGGGATCTCAAGACCTTCGCCATGAGTCCCAAGTGAAGAAGCCGCTATCTCCTCTCCTCTTCCAAGTATTGGTTCAAGCCAATGATGTAATTTCTCCGAGCCGCCAAGAATTTCAGGCACACCGAGCAAACCTGCAGCCATCGAAAGTACAGCAAGAACGATCAACGGAATAGACATCGAAGCGCCAACTTCATGCGGCGGATGATGATGCGCATCAAAGCGCTCTTTGCCAAAGAACGTCAGATACACCGTACGGAACATATAGAATGCTGTCATTAATGCGGCGATAGCACCGAAAGCCCATAAGAATGGCGAGCCTTGCGAGAATGCTTTCCACAATATTTCATCTTTCGAAAAGAATCCGGCAAATGGCGGGATACCTGATATCGCGATCGTTGCGATCATAAATGTCCAGAACGTCACTGGCAAATATTTTTTTAAGCCGCCCATCTTTTGCATATCTTGCTCGTGATGCATTGCATGGATCACAGCACCCGAACCAAGGAAGAGACAAGCCTTAAAGAAGGCATGAGTCAGAACATGGAACACACCGGCGGTAAATGCACCAACTCCGAGACCCAAAAACATAAACCCAAGTTGAGAAATGGTTGAGTATGCAAGGACTTTCTTAATATCGTTTTGGAACAACGCCATTATTGCAGCAAGCAACGCCGTGCAAACAGCAACGATAGAAATAACCGTAAGTGTTGCTGGAGAAAGAGCAAATAAAATATTCGAGCGGGCAACGAGATAGATACCACTCGTGACCATCGTTGCGGCATGGATAAGTGCCGACACTGGAGTCGGACCAGCCATCGCATCAGGCAACCATATAAACAACGGGATCTGCGCACTCTTACCAGTACAACCTAAAAAGAGCATCATCGTTATAACCGTGAGAATACTCGACCCAGCCGCGAGGCCGGCTGCTGACGAAGCAACCTCAGCATAATTGAGCGTACCAAATGCGGCGAGCATTACTCCCATTGCAACCAAAAATCCGAAATCTCCGACACGATTAACGATAAATGCTTTCTTTGCCGCGTCGCCGTTTTTGACCTCTTCGTACCAGAAACCAACCAACAAATAACTACACAGCCCAACCCCTTCCCAACCGAGGAATGTCAGCAGATAGTTATCTGCCATCACGAGTTGGAGCATCATTACGATAAAGAGATTCAAATACGTAAAAAACCGCGCATAGCCAGGGTCTTCTTTCATATAACCCATCGAGTAGAGATGGATCAGTGCGCCTACTCCGGTGATCACTAATATAAAAATGATCGAAAGCTGATCGATCAAATACGAAATGCCTACATTGACGTTGCCGACCGAGATCCAGTCCATCATCTTGTAATGCACGGCGCGGTGCTCAGGCTGCGCCGACATCATCTCTGCAAACAATCCGCAAGCGATCACAAAGCTCACCGTTACAGCAAGCGTCGCGATCACACCAGCGATCTGCTTATTTTTGAAACGCCAGCCGAACAAGCCATTGATCGCAAATCCTGCGAGCGGCGCCAGTGTAATATATGGTATCAGCTCTTTCACGAGTTCGATACTTTAGCCTTTAAGAAGATTAAGATCATCAACGTGCACGGTTTCCTTGTTGCGATACATCGCTATTACTATCGCAAGCCCCACTGCCGCTTCGGCAGCCGCAACCGTCATCACAAAAAACACGAGTATTTGTCCCGATTGATCACCCAAAAATTGGGAGAAAGCGATCAGTGTCAAGTTTACGGCATTGAGCATCAGCTCGATGCACATAAATATGATGATCGCGTTCCGACGGAACAGCACACCGGCTGCTCCGACCGAAAACAAGATCGCTGAGACTATCAGATAGTTTGAAAGTGATGTCACTTATTGTAATTTCTTTTTTGCAAGTACTATTGCTCCCACCGCCGCCGTGATCAACACCAACGATGCCATTTCAAATGGAAACGCGTAAGTTTGGTAGAGCATCATCCCGACCGACTCAACTGTCCCCTGCACTGGTGCTGCTGGGCTGATCGTTTGCGGTAATTTGTCTTTCGACATTACAATGATAGCGATCACCTGAGCGCAGATCGCACCAACACCAAGCACACCGAGTAACGTTTTCCAATTTCCGGTGAGCGTAAATTGCTCCTGTTTCAAATTCAAAAGCATAATAACAAACAACACCAACACCATAATAGCACCAGCATAGACAGCAACTTGTACGACGGCAAGGAATTGCGCTTGAAGCGTGAGATAAAGTCCGGCGAGAAAACAAAAAGTGACAACCAAAAGCAACGCGCTTGACACGGCGTTCTTCCTGGTAATCATAAATAACGCCGAAGTCACGGCGCCTGCCGATAGTATCCAGAAAACGATCTCGCCCCAGTTCATAGTGGTCAAGTGATTATTGATGGGTTATTAATCGGTAATAATTATGGCCAAATACGAGAAATAGTACGTGGGAA
>JBBRNY010000146.1:0-4423 GCA_038229915.1 Kapaibacterium sp. (SeqCode)
ATATCATCAAAGGTGATACGATCGTTATTCGTGAGAGCGATACTGTATATAAAACTCGTGCAGTTAAAAACACGGTCTATAATTTCCCTGGCACATTATTCATCGTGAATTCTGATGAATTCAATACCAGCATTCCGGGAAATCTCCAAAACTTGCATAACATAAAATCGCTTGTGAATCAGTGCCCGAACCTGACTGTTGAAATTCAGGGTCATGCAAGCCATGAAGGTACTGCCACTCGCAATCAAGAGTTATCTGAAATGCGTGCTCGGAAGATCAAGCAATGGTTGATCGAACAGGGCGTAAACCCAAGCAAGATCGTTGGTACTGTCGGTTTAGGTACTACTGACGATGCTGTCTATGAGCCAACGAATTCAACAGCCGCTGAACTTGAAGCTGCTCGTATCTTGAACAGACGTATTTCTGTCAAAGTCATTGAAGGTTGCCAGTAATACAATAATTGTTCATACTGGTTATCACAAAAGCCCCGTCGAAAGACGGGGCTTTTGTGTATAAAGGAGTCTTACTCAAATCCGCCGATCACTTTTCCTAGTGATTTTCGAACGGCTACCCAAATAAACTGCAACAACTCTTGTTCTTTCTTTCGCGAAAGAGTTGTAGTCGCAGATTTAGCCTTTCTACTGTATTTATCGATATTCGTTGAATTCAAAATAAAATTATTTGCGACAAATGTCTTGAGTGTCTCAAGTATTCCAAGCTTCTCGTTCGTGCTCGATGGAAGAATTTTTATATAGAGATTTCTATAGTTGGGGGATACCGTTGTCGTAGCAACTCCATCGCGAACGTCCATCGAAAGTGCGCCGCTTTCGATCATGCCATCGGTCACTTCCTTTCGTTCATTAGTGATAAGGAACGGGTTAAGAATTTTTATTGAGCAAGGTCCTACCGCTGCATCAATATGAAGATCAAGTTTTTTATGGTCGAGTGGATATTTAATGGTTGCGCTCACAGCTGCCTCGCCCATAAATACTGCCGAAAGCGAGATTCGCGTTGGCTCGCCGTATTGTGCACCAAGAGAATCAGTACATAGTGGATGCGCAGTGACACGGGCACGATCAAACGACAAACTCCCTGCTTGGCTACTCGCCGCCGCACGTTCTTTTATGCGAACTTTGCCATCTTTGAGAATGACTGAATCAATATTAAAACAAAATGGAAAAGCTCGGAGCAGATCATTAGGCATCATTGCTGCAAGTGGGTGCGGATTTTTCGGCTTGCGTTTATCGGAGTAATAATCAACAAACCATTTGTTGACCTCACATTTATGAAAAGAGATGCAACGCCCGGATAGCAAACTAAAGACATCAATACCTTCAACACGTGTATTAATGCATTGAAATTCCGTTCTCCCCCGAACAAATTTTTCGCGTGCCGAGAATGCCACTTCGGAATAGTTTGGTTTAAGACTGATCGTATCGATCAGGAGGATTGAATTTGTGAGATTCCCTTTGATCTTTTGTACTTCAACCGAATACACACTGTCGGCAAAATCACATTGTGCGCCAGGCATTTCAAACTCTATCTTCCCGGAATATAGTAGTGGCTTGTTTTTTAAACTCTTCTCATTTAATAAAAAGGAAAATAGATGCACCAAAGTACCAGGATAGACCTGCTCTTGTCGAATAAGACTTTGCTTTGGTACAATGACCTGAATATCATGAAGGATAATACTATCAAAGGAAACAACAGGCAAGCGAACCGGCATTATTGTCGAAAGTATTGTGGTATCCGGTCGTATATGTTGTAGGCTATCACGTCCAATTTTTACTTCTGTCATCGTTAACGAAGGCGAAGTCATTTCCATACGTGTCATATAGAGACCTTTGCCAGTTAATAATGCTGCCCATTGAACATTACCAAACCAAACGGTATCGGCACTGAGTCTCTGAACGGTTATCCCCGTTTCGTCACTTTTATAAGCATCTCGTTCAAGAATAAACGTTTTGCAAAAAATAGCGCCGTTTTGATAATAGATATGTCCAAGAGTGAGACGATACCTTCCATCAGAAGCTGTTCGAACAGCTTGATTGAGGTTCGTTTGGAGGAAATTGTTTAAGAGGTCTTCTGCAAAATAGGTAGCAAAAACCCAAGCGCCAATGACCGAGATCAATACCATCACCCCTATAGTAGGGAGTATTCTTCGTAAGAGAGACTTTTTAGGAACGTCGTTGATCATGGTTTCTAAACAATTGTCTATTGCAACAGTTTACAATGGTTTGTTTATTTGTCAACAATAATCACGAGATCATATTTCTAAAAGTGAGATTTATTCTTGGAGAATGTACCTTCGCCATGGGCGGCAATCGGTGAAGCCAATGCGTTTGTGTTTCATCACTCATTACCAAGAGACTTCCATTCTCAAGTATGAGCGAGGTTGTAAGTTTAGTTTGCTTGTGTTTGAAAGAAAATTTTCGTTCTGCACCAAAACTCAGAGAACCGATCGTTCCATTCTTACTCAAGACTTTCTCTCCATCGCTATGCCAGGCCATTCCCTCGTTTCCGTTATGGTATAAATTTAATAAACAAGAGTTGAACGTTGCTCCGGCTAGAGATTCTGTCTTTTGCTTTAATTCTAATAATTCCTTTGTCCAGAGGAGTGCTTCTTTTGTCGTGTTTGAATATGTATAAGAGAAATTTGAATCTGCATACCAAGCAACTTTGCGGGGGGTGATAAAATGCTTACCAAAGACAACAGCTTCATCGTTTTTCCATTCAATGGTCTTCCGTAAGATATGATAATATGTTTCACATTCCTCGGGTGTGAGAACGACACCATAATATTTCACGGTACCATCGTATGGCAATACGTTGATCTCTACATTTTCCTCAAATAATTTCACTTTGGGACATTTACTCTTTAATCGAGCTTGGCGTTTGCACATTCGTATCAGAATTTATTTCACTCTGATGACGTATCAGCCCACCGAGGTATCCTGTCCTGGCCTCGACCGAGAAACTAAATAAAGAGAGGAAAAGGATGATGGCCGCAAGCTTATTTGCCCATAAGGATTTTTTGTATGTTAGTACTAACCCAACAATAGCTGCAATACCAACGATCATCGAGATAATATATGCAAATTGAGCAGCATCTTCGTGTTCTCTAATACTGCCTCGTTCGATTCCTGCTATTTGCTTGAGTGCATGAGCCGCGCCATCGCCTGTAAGATATGCAATAACTCCGCCGATCGCGGCGATAATGAGCACCCCATAAGCAGCTATGATCGTTTCATGACTTTTTGTTTTCAGCCCGTAAGCTAAAACAAGCGCACCGAGAATCGTACCAAATATCGGAAGGTGGTTTATTAAGAGATGTAGATGAACCTGATTCATAATGTTTCCTTTCGGTCCTGAAATTAATTGATGGGTTTACTCAACAACATCGGATTGGACAACATTCACTTCAGTGGAGGGTAAAATACAAGGCTACTTTCGAGTGCACTCACTGAGCCACATACCTTGGTGTAATTTCAATGCAAAATCTTCATTACTATGAGAAGCAGAAGTTTCTTAGGCTATACTATTCAGATCGAGAAGCAAAATATTCTTGAATGCGCCGAGCGCCCGTTGTGCGGGCGCTAATAATGTTAGTTTTGATTTTTTTTATCCATCAAATGCTTCTTTCAGTTTTGCAATCTCAATTTTACGCATTTTGAGCATTGCCTGCATTGCTCTGCCGGCCTTGACTGAGTCTTTATCGCCCAGCATTTCTCCGAGCGCTGTTGGGATGATCTGCCATGAAAGACCAAATTTATCTTTTAGCCATCCGCACTGCGATTCTACCCCGCCATCGGCCGTTAGCTTGCTCCAAAGTTCATCGACTTCTTGCTGCGAATTGCAATTAACGAACAGCGAGATCGCCTCGTTGAATTTAAAGTAAGGTCCGCCATTGAGGACATGATAATCTGATCCTTCAATCTGGAATGTTCCGGTAAACAGTTTTCCATCAGGACCTAATCGCTTCATCACGATCTTAGAATTTTTAAAGATCGAAACGTAAAAGTCCATTGCCTCTTCGGCATTGCCATCGAACCATAAGAACGGTGTTATCTTTTGCATACTATTTAAGTGTTGTATTAAGAAGTGTTGTGATTGGTTACATCGAAGGTTGGAGCATACTCGCCCGATTTCCTTCTGTGTCATAAAAAGAGACATACGTCCCAATGCCAGGTATTTCCATTGGCTCACCAATGATTTTCCCACCTGCTGCAGCGACTTTTTTCATGTGCTCGTGAATATTCTCTACGCTGATTACAACAGAAGCCCCATGAGTAAGCGGATCATCTGTTTTTTGATAGAAACCGCCGTTGATCGAGCCGGGCGTTGTTGGCGCCCATTTGCATCACTTTCGGTTGTGCCTGCCAACACATAGCCAGCCATATCTTCACCGAGTGTATGCGTTTTC
>JBBRNY010000147.1:0-4353 GCA_038229915.1 Kapaibacterium sp. (SeqCode)
GCTGCGTAGCCGTCTTCATAATTTTTAGTGAAGAGTGTGCTCAAAGGTATTGTTACATTTAACTCTGGCGTCAAGACCATCCCGTTATCACCAAGCGGAATAAATGTACCTACTCCAATTTTTGCCCCGAGCTGAGTCGAGTTAAAATAGTCTGTGGTTTTTTGAACAGGAATATCTACTTCGTTGAAGCCCGAAAGGGTTTGACTCGGATGTAAGAGATATTCGCAACCAGGAGTAAGTATTGTTTCATGTCCACTGAGCGAATTACTTGCAAGTGAGGCAAAATCAAATCCGAGAAGTCCATAGATACTATTCTTAACGATCTGAAACCGTAAGCTTGCATTCAATCCAATATAACTCAGTGCAAATGAATATTTATCTTCGATCTGAGCTGGCATAGGATTGCCATTGAGATCAGAGCAGTTTCGTGTATTGGTTTCAGTGTGTGACGTATTATTCGTACGATAAAATATTTTTGCCTGAAGTCCCAAGAAATCATTAAATGAAAGATCCAACGTCCCCGCTATTTGGAAGCCAAATCCTGAGCCTAAATTGACCATTGGCAACGCCGCAATATCCGGCGTTATAGGTGTCAGACCACCGTCACTATAAGGATAAGTATACGGAATATAAAAATTTGTCGATCCTGGCAGCCAGCTATAAGTACCGCCGAGTTCAAGGCCAACATAGTTGCGCGAACTCACTGGCTTATCGCGCCAGCCTTGCGCTTGAAGGGCATCAGCCGTAAAAACGAACAATGCTAACAATAGTAATGAGATGCGGAGCGTTTTTGTCATAATTATTTGATGGAATTCGAATATGCAAAGATAAGAAATTTTTCGCCCCTACCGCCCGAAAGCGAGGCGGAACCCCACCCAATAAAAAAATGTATTACAGCCGCAATTCGATATTTTGGCGCGTTCATCTAGCGGCTAGGATACCGCCCTCTCAAGGCGGGTACACGGGTTCGATTCCCGTACGCGCTACCACCTTAGCCCCTTCTACATCTCCACACTCGTTTTAAATCAGTTACGCATCGGGTGGTTTGCAGGTGTCGTCATAAATGCTTCGATCTTCGCTGGGTCTTTCCCATCGGCAAGCACCGAGCGCGCCGAATGGTCGTTGATGAGCATTTCATAGCAATACATCTCCAAAAGAGTAAGATGATAATGTTGAACTAATAAGACAAATTTACTACCTTTTTTTTGGAGGCGATAAATACGCTAAATCGGATGTCCTAACTCTAAAAGTCTATAAAAAACCTTTATTTAAAATAAAAAGCCCCGCCGAGTGGCGAGGCTTTCCCATCATCATTCTATGTGTCTAAAGACCTGTTGAGTTAACAACCGATCTCGACAATTGTTGTGCGCTTGTGTTATTAACTCAAGCGTGCTTTGACGTCACTTTTCAATGACTCATACTTTTCGTTGATCGTATCACTGATCTCGCTCAGTGTATCTTCGATCTTCTCGGTGAAATCATCAGTCAGATCATTCCCTTTTTTACGGATGATACGACGTGTAACTCGTCCGGTGTGCGGGGCAAAAAGCACACCTAACGCTGCGCCGAGAGCAACTCCGGCAAGAACCCCTAATACGATATTTCCTGAATTTTTCATTTGTACCTCGTAGATAATTGTATCTTTTTTCATTATGCTTTATACCACTCGTCTTCCACTGATCAAGCGCAGTATAATAGCGATGATGGCAATCACAAGCAGAATATGAATAAGTCCGCCTGCACTATAACCAATAAATCCGATCAACCAAAGGATGATCAAAATGACTGCAACGATATATAGAAGATTTCCCATAATATTGTATAAATTAAAATTTGTTTAAGAGAATGCGGTCGTTCAACCGATCAAGTTCTATCTTCTTCAAGATCGTTGTGGTCATCGCCACCGAGACTGTAATAGTTGTTCTCTTCATCCTCAGAACCGATCGCCTCTTGCTGGTCGTCAAGATCAGCTCCAGGTACATCAAGACCGCTACTGAGCGATAGATCTTCTTCACCAAGAATATCAGAAGCATCAGCTTCATCTACTCTCTTTTTCTTCGAGTAGATATCCTCTTCGGGTGGATACAGCGGATAACCAGGCGTGGCTTTCGACTCCTCAGCGCTCGGCTTATCGGTATCGTTTACATTTCCCATAACATTTACTCATTATCAATCTCTCTAAGACAAACTTACGCATCATTGAGGCAAAACCTATTATAGAATTTTTGGATTTTGTTACATGATTCACACTTTTTGCCGTTTTTATTTAAAAATATTGGGATATCTCTTGCTAAAGGACAATACTATTAAGAACAAACCGGACGCTATAACCTAGCAGCACCAATAATATGAAGTGTGTTTGGATCTTGAATGTACGCTACAACCGAAAGATGTTCGCTATTTGCATCAGGAGGGATTAGCAGTGTAACGGTATTCTTGTAGGTGTTTTCTGTAAGGATGCTCTGTTGAAAAAAGCGCGCAACATTTTCATGGCGGAGCTCTCTCCCCGAGTTCTCACCACGTTTGACACTGGTACTAAGATCACTTTCTATTAGTACCACATTTAATACTGCGCCAATCTGAAAATGTTGAGCCGTGAGATTGACAGAAACACTCTTGTTTTTAAGCGATTGTTTATCGTAAGCAATGGTGATGCTCGGTTTTGCTTCTAAGATGGTTTGTTCGAGCAATGTGGCAATATTTCTTCTGACCTTCGTTTCGTCCGAGCCGGTGCATTCCAAACGACCATTGAATATTAGCTGCGGCGTGTAGATCGAGGAAAGATGAAACTGCTCGGCGTATTTGGATTGTCTGGCGGAATAGTCTGCCGAACTAAATCGATCGGTCCAGCCAAGTCGATTCCAATAATCGACGTGAAAGGCTATCGGGTATAAATGCTTCCCGCTTCGCCCGGCTTCATCAATGATCGTTGCTAATAATTTATCAGCCGCCGGACAGCTTGAGCACCCTTCTGAGGTGAAGAGTTCGAGCACAGCAAAACCGGAGGTGTCTGATGTGGCATTCTTGATCTCGACTGTTTTTTGTGTTGTCAATGGAGTTTCTTTTAGATCCTTTGACTGGAATGTAAAAACTCCGATAACCAAAAAAATACCGGATAGCAGTAGTGCAAGAATTTTCATAATGTTGATTCCCCTAAATTAATCGTTCGGTGCGCCGCGAAGGATCCAGCTTTTGATCGCGTCTATTTCCGCTTGTGGGAGTGGGTTTAAGCGTTGCGGCATTTGTTCGCCTTGATTGATCGGCGGACGACCGGCTATTTTCGTGTATAGAAAACTTGAGTCTGGCTTTCCGGGGACGACTAATGCCCGGAAGAGCAATACTGCTTCCTCATTCTCGATCTTATGAGTTAACAAATTTCGATACGAGACCGAATCGTCCAATGACAACAATGACTTCTGATCTGCCTGGTTGTGACACCCGGAAATAGCGCAAGTTTGAGAAATTACCCGCGCTTGGATGTCAGAAAATTTATCCGGTAACGGAGTGGTCGTTTCAGCGAGATGATCGTAGTAACATCCCGTGATCGAGACACAAACAAAAACGATAGCGAGTAATTGTTTGCTAAAGACTTGATATGAATTCACTCGCTGAAGCTTATTGTTTAATGAACTGCTTTGTCACAACATCACCTTCCGAAATAATTCGGAGTGTATAGACGCCATTTTTCAGATCAGAAAGAGACAGCTTCATCGAGTTTTCGTTCGAGAAGCCATTGAGCACACGTTCGCCAAGAAGGTTATAGACTTCGTAGTTGGCTTGTGCCGCTGCTTTGATATTCGTAACATTCAATTCATTATGAGCTGGCTGTGGATATAGCTGAATTGTTTGAGCGGTGTTTTTCGAATTTGCAACCCCGTCAATAGAAACATTTTCTTCGTAAGCAATGATCCGATCAGCTTGCACATTGTAATATCGATCGATCTGACGATGACGGTTTTTGTCGCAAGGCCAATAGACCACAATGGAATCTGCCATAGCATACTCACCGAGACCAACATGCTGCACTAACGAACTTTGTGACGTAAAGCCACCACCGGTGCTCACCTGACGTGAATGAACGATACCGCCAGCCCAGACATCAACGATGGTACCGATGCCTTCTTTTGCGGTACGTTTGGCGGTAAATTTCATTTCCAACCAATGAGCATTCGCAGTATGCGGAGTGACATTGTGGAGTAACCTAAAGTCACTCTTTTGCGAGCCACCGGCAATACGACCCATCGAAGCAAAACCGAGATCTTGATAGCCATCGTGGTCATAATCAAACTGTGCCCCGCCTCGACCACGCAAGTCAAGAGACACGCCGACTTGATCGGTAACATTTTCGAAGTA
>JBBRNY010000148.1:0-3997 GCA_038229915.1 Kapaibacterium sp. (SeqCode)
TCCCGATCACACGCAGGTCATATATCAGCCCCAAGTCAACAATGTTGATACCCAATTCGGGATCGAGAATTGCGCGCAACGTTTTGAGAACGAGGTCTTCCTCCATGCTGAGCTTTTCACCGCCTGGATTTTGCAGTAGATTTAAATGATTATAGTTACTGCTATTTTCCGGGGAATTCGGATCTAGATCTTTTTCATTCAGGTTAAATATATTCATCGTCTGTATATTCCTATAACAATAAATCCAAACACTATAGACGAAACGGCGATTAGTGCCGCTCCGATACCGAATACAACTTGCCATTCGGTGATAAGCCCCGTGGCGCCAATAACGACGCCAGCCGAGAAGAGAACAAGTTCTGTTTTTGCAGCACTTTCGTTTACCATTTCTTTCATTGTGGGAACAACTGCAATTCCTGCACGTGGTGAATATTTATTGAGCCATACAAGAAATGGAATGATCTTATATATCTCACCAACAACGAGTGAAGATGCGAATCCGAAAAGGATAATGAATCCGTATCCAAGTGAAAGCCGAAGGTATGTAGGGCTCCTAGATGGAATAATAACGAGGATGCATCCTAAGATAACAGCAATACACAAAAATATAAATGAGATAATTGCATGCTTCATCGCAACATCAAGTGCTTTGCGCAACCGCCCGCGCAACACGAGTATGATCTGAATGACGTATGATAAAAGCCCGATAGCAATAAGCCCTGCATAGATCTCAAGCAATAGGTCCGGACCGCCCAAACTCTCCTCTACCATTGTTCCAAGCAAGCCAATGTTGACGAGCCAGAATGCGATCCACATCGGGCGCAGACTATACTTATGCGAAATAGCGAACATCGGCAAAAGCTTCATAGCAACGCCCATGATGATCATCGATACCCAACCTATCAAACCGAAATGCGCATGGATCTTCAGAAAATCTATATGCGAGCGGCTGATGAACGGATGGCCAAAGTTGATCGCAAGCGTCAATCCTAAGGTGATCGTAATAAAAAAATATAGAAGTCCTGCCAATAGGAAATACCCGGTCAAGTCCCATTTCTCAACCGTAAGCATCGTACGTAACATATTCCACAAAAAGAGATAGCCCGCAGCGGCAACAAGTGCAGCCGAAATATCGAGATACAAGCCGACCTGGAACATCCACATCCCAGAGCAAAGTCCGATGATACCTGCGAGATAGATCCAAAATTGCCATTCTCCAAGTTTTCCGCTCCATAGTGGTACTTCCAATACAACAGGAACAAGCTGGAACATTGCCCCGAAGATGACCATCGTTATCCATCCAAGGGTTGCGATATGGGTAAGACCTAAAAGATGCGGCTGAAAAAAATGTCCGTGGATAAGACTCCAATCCAACGCAAGACCAATGCACAGCCCGATATAGGCAATAGTAGCTGCAATGAAATACTTGGAGACCATCCCAAACGGTGGCGCCATTTTTGTCGAGAGAAGATCCATCAGTCGTCTTCCTTCAATCGAATAACGATTCGGTAACTATCTTCAGCAAGTTGTGTCGTCTCCCATTCGTATCCTCGATCGGTCAAGTGCTGGTAGAGCATTTTTGGTTCGCGGTGATGATGCACGACAAGCGATGTGCCTTTGCCTAAAGTTGGAAGTGTGGCGAGTATCTTCATCATTGGCTCAGGTGGTTCCAAACCTGAGACATCGAGCTCGCGAAAATTTTCTTTCGCTTTAGGGGTTGGGCTGGTTACATTTGAGTCTTCTTTTTCATTTCCTTCTGACACTATACCCGAAGGATAAAAATAGATATGCCAATCGCCGCCTATTTGTTCAGTCCAATGTTCTAAACCCCGCTGAGCAAGAACATCATAGAGTGGAACGGGCTCAAAGACATTCACTAAATGAATTACCTGTCCGGCCTGCAGATGCTTCACCGCTGTCATGATCTTCTTGAATGGGTCTATGTTCTTTTTTATATCTTCGCGCACATCCACTAAAATAAGTTTCTCTGGCGCAAGATTTGCGAGTTGCACAGGACGTTCAGGAGAAGTCATTGCAGAATTACTCAGCATTTCATCGGTTTCGGTTTTCCCTTCCTCTTCGTCTAACCCACAAGCGGCCTTTAATTCTGCAAGGAGACGGAGCGGAGTAATACCTGCGATCTTTGCAGCCTGTGCAACCGTAACGCGCGGGGTTAGCATTTTGCGCATCACCGGATTTTTCAGCTTAGCAAATGCTGGGCTCGCTTTAAGAAATACATCAAGAGCTTCAGGATACTGAGCCAACACTTTAGAAACCTTCGTGTCAATTGTGATCATTACTTCGTCTCCAAATAGCTGATGATCTTGAGGATCTCATCATCGGACAAGTGAAATTCGGGCATAATGGTATTCGCCTTAATGCTTCGCGGAGATCTGATCCAGCTAAAAAGCTCCTGTCGTGTTTTTCTTCCCTTCACTCCGTTAAGTTTAGGACCGATCTCTCCACCAAAATCATCGATCCTATGGCAGAGGAAACATCCGTATCTGCGCATGATCGTGAAACCTTCCTCACGCGTACCCTCGGATTCTTGAAATGTTTCCCATGGGTTGACACTTCTTCCTTCGATACTTCTGGCAAAAAGATTAACAACAACAAGCAAAAAAATGACGATGCAGAACCCCGCACTAAACCTGAAAAAGACCTTTGCGCTTGTTTGTTTCCGTTGTAACATACTGATAGGCTGTAGCCGTTAGCATATCATAGGAGCTAACGGCTATCAACGAAAGACTGGTTATGCTGTTTTTTTGATTCCGACCTTCCAAACCACTGGCCCAGATTCAATATCCTCCCAAGCAAATTTTCCCATCCGTTCAACATTAAATTGGTAATAGAGAGGCTTCGGGTTATGATCGTTGATCAAAAGCAATGACTCACCAACTGCTAATGCGTCAAACGTACGGAATATAGTCGGGTGCTTTTCAGGAGGCGGAATCGGTCGGATATCTAACTCGGTGCTGAATATCGTGTCTGCCATAGTATGTTTTCCTTTTTTTATAAATGAATAAACTTTAGGTGGTACGAATGAGATGGATCAACATTTCAAATTCATCCTTAAATGGATTCGATGGATTGAATGCCGCCGCCCCATCGATAGTAATAAACATTCCAGGCTCAAGCAGTAGCGTCGAACCATCGGGAAGTGGCAGGTTCGCTTTGCCTCGTAATGGCTGTAAGGTAACTTCGTATCCTGGGTGCGAGTGTGGCGTCACGGTTAAGCCTCCAGAAAGGCAGAGCAATAGAACCTTTGTACGAATGCCACTAAACATCGGTACATGAATAAATTTCTGAGAATCGAATCGTTCTACTTCGCTGAACCTGAGTACTTCCATAATGCTGTTCATTTTCTAATGATACACAACAAAAATACAAGGTTCAGCTTTTTGAAAGTATGACCTAAGTCAACAAAACGCAGAACTAAGGACGGATCCGGTATTCTGCCAATGCTCGAAGGCGTTTATAGTCGATGATCGTGATCGTACGACCTTTTGCTTTGATGATTCCTTCGACTTGTAGTTTTTTGAGTGTGCGATACAGTGTCTCGCTTATCGTGCCTAACTGTGAAGCAAGAACAGACTTCTGCGAATCTAGACGGATGAAAGGCTCCGCCAATGTTTCTCTGCCTGATGCTTCAACCAGATCAATGAGGTGACGAGCCAGACGACAACTTACATCGTGAAGTGTCAGGTTTTCGAGTTGCTGTGAGAGGGTGCGGATCTTCTTGGCAAAACCGCCAAGCATCTTGCGCATAAGCGATGGAGAATTTTCGAGAAATTCGAGAAACTGTTTCTTTGGAATGAACAATAGAGTGGCGCTCTCCATTGCAACGGCATGGGCGGGGTAATTACCGGCTTCGAACATTGGTACATCCGCAACAAGCATATTCGGCTGCAGCAGATGCATGATAAATTCTTTCCCATCTTGGTTGACCTTATAGACTTTCACGCTTCCTTTAAGAACGACATAAAAGCCTGTGTAA
>JBBRNY010000149.1:0-3925 GCA_038229915.1 Kapaibacterium sp. (SeqCode)
ATTTTCAAAACTACCATCGACAAATTGATTCGTTGTCGTGGCAACGATCGAAGCGCCCCAAGCATTTTTCAAATTCTGTTCACTACCGTATTTTTTCAGCAAGTACTGATTATACAACGTATCAAGACGACGGGAATAATTATAAGACAACGTGTTTTTGCCTTTGCCGTAATTATTCTGATCAATATAGATCAACCGATCAAGACTATTCCAATAATAATACAAGCTTGCTTCGTAGTTGTATTCAAGCATTGCCAGTGCAGGGTCGCTCGCATAGGTCTTTGCCGTGAGCGGATTGCGATGAGAAAGGAGTGTCCGAATCCATTCGCGCTCAAGCCGCGCTGCCGCCGGATCGAGAAATGGCATCAGATACCCGTTGGTATAAGTCGAATCGGCATACATTACACCATCACCAGCAATATATCTATGGCTCGACATCGTCGTCATAATGGTATAAATACCACTATTTTTCAATTCCGCAAAGAGTGTATCAAACTTTGCGAGCTGAAGTGGGTTTACTATGTATGAAGATTTGTTGAGCTGATTCGCCGAGTCGCGATACTTGAAAAAGCTTGCGTCATCGTTATTGTAATAATCATTAAATGCGAAATGGACAGCGTTGAAACCAAGTTTCTTCAGTCGCTTCGCCAATGCTTTCGCATCGGTGCTTGACAAAAATTGTGCATTATTCCAGAGCGTTGTGCCAAAAAATCGTAATCTGGTATTGTCAGCAGCAACGATATGCCCATCACTTGAAAGCGACAATGCACCGCGAGATCCGGCGATCTCATCGCTCTGATTTGGTAAGAACAACGATCTTGTCGTGTCACGAGTCGGCATTTTAAATGCGTAAGGTCGTGCAATGGTTTGCGCCAAAGTCGTTTGGGCAAGACAGATCACTAAAAGCAGAAGAAGTGTCGGGTAACAAGAGCGTTTCATAGTGCGTTACAATTGAAAGAGATAACAGATAAGCAACAGTGGAATATACGAAAAGAATGTCCCTATTTTTTAGCAAACAGCTTTGCGGCGTTTTGCTATTATTGGCATTTCTTTGCGTCTTCCATATTCAACGGGGAGAAGCCCAATCAGCTGAAGACAAAACCCTTGCCCAATTTCATATCCTCTTTGAAGGAGATGGCTTTATACCATTTAGCCAAAGCTACCGAATCAACTATGAATCTAAATTGATCGGTCTGCCGATCGAATTCGCCGCCGCAGTAGATTTTCCGATCAATCAGACACTTGCCAGTGCTATCGGCATAAGGTATCGTCGCAGAAGTGCGCTCTTTATTTCGAATTTTAGTATTACCTCGATAGAGATCGACCCAGGTGTGCGAGTCTATCTCGAAAAAGATCGCCCACGCGACCTTCGGCTTTTCGGCACCGCGGGTTTACTCTTAGCCCGAAGCACTGTCGGGGGCACACTTGAGGCTAGCAATGATGGCACTACTACTGAATCTCGTGCTGTCTCGAAAGATTATTATAATATCGGTATCGCACTTGGTCTGGGAATTGAATATCCAATTTCTTCAGTATCAGCAATTTTTGGCGGCTTGCGAATTGGTTTATATGTTCTTGACCCCGTTCGTAGCGGAGGTTTAGGAAATGCCGGTGGAGTTTCAGTTGGATTAGGATATAAAATAGCGATCTTTTAAAATGATGTTGAACTACAGATCTGCAGTTTTTTTACTCTTAGTAACGATCACTTTGATCTCGTGCGGCACTAGTGGAGATTATATTACATCAAGTAATTCTTCGAAGGTCGAACTCAAAAGCATTAAATCTCATTTCCGTGTTCAGAGCGGATCAAGCTATCCCGATTCACTGGCGCCGATGTTTCCTAATCCCTATAATCGAGTTGCAGGTGATTCGGTGATCAACATTTTTTTTACGCTCCGAGATAGCGGCGACGTTAAAGTCATCATTCAAAATCCACTTGGCGATTCAGTCGTAGTTTTTGAAGACAAGAGCCTACCGGCTGGAAGCTACCCGGGTTCTTGGGAGCCTATAAATTCTGCGGGCGAACACTTACGAGAAGGACTTTATTTTATCACTTTACGTGTTTCTCCAGATGTTAATAGTCGTAATTACATCAATTCAAGATTATTCCTCATCGAAGCGAATTAAATTATGAAGCGTCTCCTGATAGTACTTTTTGTGGTTTGCAATTTCGTCTCAGCGGCTGCACAAACCAACGAGCGTCGATACTTGACTTCGGCAGAGCTTGTCGCGAGTTTCCCATTTCATTATGCCAATGGATTTTTGATGGTCAGTGTACCGATCATTGATACACTTCTCGATGGCAAACTTGACACCGTAACCAAAAGTTTTCTCATCGATCCTCGGGCATCCAATGAGGGAAGTTTCCTTCCGACCGATTCGGCAGAGACGATTCTTGGGACCCGTACATTTTATTCGCCGGTAAGCCCGCAACGAACACTGCGGTTAAAACTTTCGCCGAGTTTTGCTAAAGCACCGTTTAAAATAGCTGACACCAATTTCTTCGGTGTGATCGGATATGGGTTTTTCCGTCAATATATCACCATCATTGATTTTTCGACGACTTCCGTTTCATTCTATGAGATGACGCCCTATCCAAAAATGGATAAACGTCTTGAGACCGGTGCTATCCACGTACCCTATTTTGATGACGTGATCCTGAAGTATTGCCATTGCCCTTTCCCGACGATGTGGCTCGAACCCGATGCGCCGCCATTGCTACCGGGCAAAATGCACTTCTCACTTGCTGATCGCCAATCGGTCATCTATGAATCTGCACTCAGTGGTGCATTAAAAAAACAGATCAATGACGGAAACCTGCAAGACTCATTGCATGGTAAATTAAATAAATTTACAGGGGTTCAACTCAGTGAGTTCAAGCTCGGCGGAGTCAACTTAGCACCTTACGAACCACGTCGCCCCCTCGACCACCTACCGGATATTTTTAAGGATCTCACCGAGACTGTCACCGGCACAGTTGCTATTGATCTTTTAAAACACTTCCGTGCCCTCATCATTGACCCGACGCAATCAAAGATACTTCTGTGTAAATATTAGCAGTAGTGTACTACGTTAAGACTTCAGGCAATGTGATCATTGAGTTTCCAACAAATGATCAAGTCTCTTCTGTTACGATCAATGATGTGATTGCATCTAAGAATGTGATCGTCATCAACTAACCTCACCAAAACTTCGGAAACTTCTGAGGGTCGGCTTCGCTGAGCAATTCATACACATCACGAAAAATGTCATCAGCACTTGGTTTGCTGAAGTAGTCGCCATCGGAGCCATAAGCAGGGCGATGTGCTTTGGCGGTGATCGTTAGCGGTGCAGAGTCAAGCATCTTATACCCGCCTTGGTCTTCGAGAACACATTGCATCATATACGCCGTCGCACCACCAGGGACATCTTCATCAAGGAACGCGATCCGGTTCGTCTTTGCAAGCGACTTTCCGATGATACCGTTACGATCGAACGGGAGTAACGTTTGTGCATCGATCAACTCAACCGAAATACCAAAACGCGAAAGCTCGGTGCACGCTTCCTCGGCTACACGGCAACACCCGCCATAAGTTACAAGCGTAATATCTGTGCCTTCTCTCAAAACTTCCGGTATACCAAGTGGTACACAAAATTCTCCAATGTTATCGGGCAATGTTTCTTTCAGCCGGTAACCATTTAGTACTTCGATGATCAGTGCAGTATCATCTGAACGAAGCATGGTGTTATACATTCCGGCGGCTTGTGTCATATTGCGCGGCGTGAGTATATACATTCCGCGTAGTGCACCGAGGATCATCCCCATCGGTGAACCACTATGCCACACGCCTTCGAGCCGATGTCCACGAGTTCTGACGATCACGGGTGCTTTTTGTCCGCCTTTGGTGCGCCAACGTAAGGTCGCAAGATCGTCGCTCATTGTCTG
>JBBRNY010000150.1:0-3898 GCA_038229915.1 Kapaibacterium sp. (SeqCode)
ATTACAGTTGAGATAGTACACATTAAAGGTATCTAGTGATGTTGCAAGAAAAAGAAATAAATGAACTTCAGAGTGTCGTGCAACGATACGTCTCCGGGTCGATGACTCCGGATGAAGAAGTATCATTCGAACTTGAAGTCCATTCTAACCCAGCGTTTGCCGCTGAGCTTGCGCTGCAGACCGATGGGTTGTACGCGCTATATAGCGATCTATCTCGCAATGCACCCTCTCCACGGAATCACATCAAAGACAAGATCTTAGCGAAGATCTCTGAAAACCCTGCTGCGGATATTGATGACCTGCATTATATTCTTACGAAAGAACGATCACATTGGTCTCCAACCATCGTTGATGGCGTTTCCTACAAAATGCTCTATGGGGACGAAGACGGAAAGGTAATGGTTCTTGTTCGTTTGAGTGCTGGTGCGGCATTTCCCGACCATGCTCATCACGGCACCGAAGAGTGCTACGTGATTAGTGGTGATCTCCAGATCAATGGACACTCACTTACCGGTGGTGATTTTATCGCCGCCCGCGAAGGTGCCGAGCATCATGACGTATTCTCGAACGAAGGATGTGAACTACTCCTGAAACTGCCCGTCCCCTACGAGCTCTTTCCGCGCCAGTAAAAAAAATTACTAATGAGATATGTTTCTCAGAAAGCGAAGACTATCAAGGGGTAGTCTTCGCTTTTTTACGTTCCTGACGATGATTTACATTCAAAAGTGCGAATGTTGCAATATTTTCACACTATAATGTAAGGCTTAAACCCCATTATTATCGTATTTTTGCCCGATTCTTTTTTTTTGTGATATCAATCGCGCCCACAGAGCATTTTGTTTTCACAAACTAAATCCAAAAGAGAATTACCCGTGTATCTCAACTACTTGTTCACGACTCACAGTCAACGAGCAATTTTTTTCACTAATTAACTTACGTCTATGAACAGACTGCGTTTAACTTCTCTCTTTGCAGCCGTTGCATTATTATTTGCAACGACTGTAGCAATGGCCTCGAGCCATCGCGAAGCACCGATGATCAGCAATGATCCGCTTGCGGATAATACTGATCTCTATGCTTTCCGCTCGCCGGAAAATGATGGTACCATTACGATCATCGCTAACTATATCCCGTTCGAACTGCCTGAAGGCGGTCCGAACTACTTTAGTTTTGGCGAAAATGTTCGTTATGAGATCCATATCAAAAACAATGCTATGACGGCTGGTGATGATATCACTTATCGTTTTACATTCCAACAGACCAACGAAGATCCTACAACCTTCTTCAATATCCGTTTGGGCAAGCAAAACCTGAAGACTACCTATATGTGTGAGAAAAGCACTGATAATGGTGGGACTTGGACGACGATTAAGACCGATGGTGTTGTTCCTCCGAACAATATCGGACCTCGTTCGATCGACAATGCAACCCTAGGTCTTGGAAAGTCTTATGACCAAATTATGACTGCGGCTATCACCACAGCAACCAGCGGAGAAAAGATCTTCTGCGGACCTGTTGATGATCCGTTCTTTGTTGATCTTGCCGGTATCTTTGATCTCGGTAATTTCCGCAAAGACAGCAAGATTGATGCACTCGCAGGCTTTAATTGCCACACGATCGCATTGAAGATTCCTATTGCTATGCTCCAGAAGGATCATAAGGCAGTCACTGAAGCAGCTAATATTCTTGATGCTGATTTCGTCATCGGTGTATGGGCTTCGGCATCACGTCCGAAAGTAACAACATTGCATGCCGATGGCACCAAGCCTAGTGTTTCGACTGACTATGTACAGGTATCACGCCTTGGTATGCCGCTTACGAACGAAGCGATCATCCCAATTGGACAAAAAGACAAATGGAATGCTACTTCACCTTATGGTGGTGGTGATCTTCAGTTCGCCGACAACTTCTCAAATCCTGAGTTGACTCTTTATACTGGTGGTGGTCCATTTGCGGCCGCTGTTGGTACATTGCTCGATCTCCGTGTTGATTCAGCATCACTCGGTTCATTCAATTTCCGTTATGGAAAAGACGGTCTCTATGGCTTGCTTGCCACCAATGCCGGTGCAGGTACAGCTCTTGATTCTAATACTTATGGAAAGATCTTGTTGCAAAAAGCTAAACCACGTTCGGTTGATCTTTTGCCGATCTTCTACACAGGTGTTCCGAATGCTATTCCATACCAACTTGCAACAGGCAAGACGGCTGGTCCGCTTTCAGCAGGAAAACCGTTCATCAATAACTTCCTTGCTACACTTGGCGATATGCTTCGTTTGAACATGGCAGTGCCAGTTACACCTCGTAACGATCCTAAGTTCAGCTCAGAAGGCTTGATCCAAGCTGCTGTTCTTGGTTTGTTAGACCCTGCATATAATACAAACACCACAATTCAAAACATCCCGAATATGGATGGTTTCCCGAACGGTCGTCGTCTTGAAGATGACGTTACTCGTATCGAGATGCAGGCAGTTGGTGGTTTAGTATTGAATGCTATCGGTCTTTGGACTGATGATTATGTTGCAGGTCAGCCAGCAACAACACCTCAGCTCCTTGCGAAGGTCGGTTGGAATGCCGGTATCGATCATAATGACGTACCGTTCACTTCAACATTCCCTTACCTCGCTGCACCACATCGTGGTTCAGACGGTCTGCGCAGTTCGAGCATCGTCAAAAAAGATCAGCCAACTTCGATCGGGATCCGTGCACCGCAGAACTTCTTTAACGGTTCGAACTATCCGAACCCGATCAGCACAACCACACGCTTCAACTACCATCTCAATGATGCCGGTACTGTTGCAGTTGTTGTCTATGATGTAAACGGCAGAGCACTCGTATCGTTGTTCGACGGCAATCAGTTGCCTGGTGACTTCACAATTGATTGGTCGCCAACAGCAAACATCTCAGCTGGTACTTATTATGTCGGTTTGGTTGTCAATGGCAATCGCGAGCAGACATTAAAAGTAACTGTTACTCGCTAATATTTCTTTAGCGGTTGTAATTTGAAAACGGGCGGTGTAAATTTTACACCGCCCTTTTTTTAAATCTTTTATTACCCATATTCCCACCCCTACAATGAGACACTTTCTCATCGCAACCCTCTTGCTTCTTTCGGCTGTCTCGCTCTATGCGCAGCCGCACACCAAGCCCGACACCGTAAGATATAAAACGGACGATGATGTGGTTGTTACTGCAGAGCGTACCTATTCGGCAGCAAGTGATGTTCAATTTCAAGCTACAGATTTTACGTTGCGCCCTCGTAGTTCGGCCCAAGATATGCTTCGCATTGTGCCGGGTCTTTTTATCGCACAGCATGCAGGCGGCGGCAAAGCCGAACAAATTTTTTTGCGTGGTTTTGATTGTGACCACGGTACTGACGTAAACGTCTCGGTTGATGATGCCCCGGTGAATATGCTTTCGCACGGACACGGGCAAGGATACGCCGATCTCCATTTTATTATCCCCGAAGCAATTGAAGGTGTTGATGTTTCGAAAGGTCCGTACTTCGCTCGTAATGGCGATCTCTCGACCGCAGGAACCGTTGCCTTTAATACATATGATAACTTAAAAGAAAATTTGGTACGTGTCGAAACCGGCACCTATGATTATTCACCTGAGATAAAAAACCGCGGGCTCACGACATACCGTGCCGTTGGGCTCTTCCGAGCACCCATCGAAAGTGACCGAGTGAACGCATACTTCGGTGCAGAATTATTTTCGACCGACGGTTACTTCGATCTGCCTCAAAAATTCAAGCGTATTAATCTCATGGCAAAAGCTACCGCACTGATTGGTGACGATAGCAAACTCACGGCAAGTTTATTTTCGTTTAGCTCAGGTTGGAATGCAAACGGGCAAGTTCCGGAGCGTGCCGTTTCTGAAGGGCTTATCTCACGATTTG
>JBBRNY010000151.1:0-3880 GCA_038229915.1 Kapaibacterium sp. (SeqCode)
CTATAATCATTACTTTGTTGTATAATACAAAGACGACAACCTTTTATGCTGACTTTCTTGTTTGTGGGATGAATGTTAGTTTGAGGTTGTCGCTCATTGTGGGTAAGCCGGAGCCTCAAGCTTCGGCTTTTTATTTTTAAAGGATCCAGCATTGAACAAATATCTCTTTCTCCTCTTATTGCTATTGGGGTTTGCGCCAACCACCTTTGCGCAACAGCGACCCAACGTTGATACTCTCAGTATCAACGGGATCATGACGACGATGCCGTCAAATTCCGTACCCGTACTTTCGCAATTTGATACAATGTTCTGGAATCCCACACTCGGCGTTGGGATGCTTCGCAAGGACGATCGCTTTTACAATCATAAAGGCGAATATAGAGTCGGCGTACAAAATGCCAACATCGAGCAAGTCACATTTGCCATCGGAGCAAAAAACAAAGAAGACGCTATAAAAATATTTAATGATGTGGCCGCGCAGTTAAAATCGAATTTTGGAGAGCCCGATAATAGTGTTACCGTTGGTGACCTCGAGATCAGATGGGAAGGTGTAAAACAATTTTTCGCATTACGAATGGCACCATCGAATAACGCCGTAAATATCGTTCTTAGCAAGTTCGATCAGAAATAGAATGTCATTTGAGCTTTTTATTGCAAGACGTTATACGCTCACCAAGCGTCGTGATCAGTTTATCACGACGATCAGCATTCTTTCAGCACTTGGTATTACCGTCGGTGTCGCCGCGCTGATCTGTGTGCTCTCCGTTTTTAACGGCTTTTCAAAAGTAGTGACGGATATTCTGGTAAACTTCGATCCTCATGTTCGTATCACCGCTCTCGCAGATACATCATCGACAAATCCGACATCAAGATATATTACCGGTGTCAGTGCAATTGTCAATAAAGTAAAAACTAATAGTACAGTACAAGCCGCAGTACCTGTTATTCGAGAAAAAGCTGTGCTCGTGCATTATACGCTTCCCCGCGTCGCCTCGATCATCGGGATCGACGAACATAATATTCAGCAAGTCTCAGGTATCGCAAAAACGATACGTGCCGGTACACTTCGACTCGATGATAGCAGTATCGTGCTCGGACAACTACTCGCTGATAATCTCGCTGCTTCGACTGGCGATTCTCTTATTGGTAACGGCGACACGATACAAGTGTTCAGTTCAGTTGGTATGGAGCGTATCCTCACCGAACCGATCGTCCCTAAAAGCAAACGATTTATCGTCCGTGGTATTTTTACAGCGAACAATAAAGAGTACGACGGCAATAATGCATATATCAATATCAATGCCGCCCGCGGGCTATTTGATATACCAAATGATGCTGCTTCACAGATCGATATTCGTCTCAATGAGATCGAAAATTCGCAATCGACAAAGTCGTCATTGCAAAGTTTGTTAAATTCCCAAACACTTAATATCCAAACATGGTACGATCTCCATACCGATCTTTACAATGTAATGGAGATCGAGCGGTGGATCGCGTTTGTCATTCTTATTATGATCGTCGCTGTTGCATCTTTTAGTATTTTTAGTGCGCTTACACTGACCGTGTATGAAAAACGGCGCGACATAGGTTTGCTTGTTGCTCTTGGTGCAGAGCCATCACAGATACGAAGAATTTTTCTTGCGCAAGGGTTGATCACTGGTGTAACCGGGGTTATACTCGGTTGTATCGTCGGTGTGGCCGTAGTCTTAGCGCAGCAGCAATTCGGATTCTTTCGGCTTGACACCAGTGTCTATATCATCCCTGCGCTACCGGTCGAATTACATCTTCTGGATTTTATTGCAGTAAGTGTCGGTGCATTATTATTGGTATTGGTCGCGGCGATCTTTCCGTCACGCCGTGCCGCAGAAACGCTTCCGGCAGAAGCACTCCGATGGGAATAATATTTTTATAACGATGGATATACTCGAAGTTAGATCACTGACAAAACAATACCGCTCGGGTTCGAGCGCAATGATCGAAGTCTTTCGTGATGTCACCTTCACGATGGCTCAGGGCGAGGTTGTGACGCTGACAGGCACGAGCGGTTCGGGCAAGAGTACACTCTTAAATGTCATCGGTACGCTCGATCAACCCAATGGCGGAAATGTACTAATAGCCGGTCAAGACATCTCAAAGATCAGCGGCGCACAACTTGCCGCGTTTCGTAATAAACACATTGGTTTTATTTTCCAATTTCACCATCTCTTACCCGAATTTACAGCACTCGAAAATGTGATGATGCCTGCGCTTATTGCAGGGAGATCGCATTCCGAAGCAACAAAACGTGCCGAGACCCTGCTCGAAGAGGTCGGATTATCAAATCGCACTACCCATCGCCCATCGGAGCTATCCGGCGGCGAAGCACAACGTGTGGCGGTTGCTCGTGCATTTATGATGGAGCCTACTCTGGTGCTTGCCGATGAGCCGACAGGAAATCTCGACCCTGAGAATGCCGATAAACTATTCTCGGTCATTCTCTCGCTTGCCGAAAAATATCACCAGACATTTTTGATCGCCACCCACAACCTCGAACTTGCAGCAAAAGCCAACAGAACGATGCACATTGAAAAAGGCTCTATTGCAGCATAACAGACCCCATTCTGCGGAACAGTACCACCACGCTACTCGTTAGAATCAGACAACTTTACAGATATATTTTTTATGGCACAGGCAACACGACCAACAACTCAGCGCAAGACCACAACCACCACTACACGCACCCGTACGGCGACCAATACCGGCGCTCGTCCGTTCAATATGCCATTTGAATCAATGAATATTTATTATATCCTTGGTGGTATTGCGGTCATCGCCATAGGTTATCTCATTATGGGCAGTGGCGATGCACTAAGCTCGATGTCGCTCAACGTCTCACCGCTCGTGCTTCTTCTCGGCTATTTGGTCATCGTGCCTATGGGCATTATGTATGGCTCACGCCGTCGTAAGAAAACAGAAACCGTTAATACTAAGACGACTTCTCTCTAATTTTTTCTTGACTTTCAGAAGTTAAAAAGCCTCATTCAATGAATGAGGCTTTTTATTTTCCGAACAGAAAATCATTAGATACTGATCAATTCAACTCCTCCAACAACTGCACGGTGATCTTTCGTGCTTCTCTATCGACTGCTACTATTTCTTCGCCGCTCATGGTCAGGAGGCGTTCGGTGGTGTCGGTTAGTTCTAAGACGAGAATATTTCCTGCGGGCATTTCGATGAGATCTTTTACAACGGCGATCTGCTCGTTGGTTGCTTCATCAAATACTTTCATTCCTGGATATTCATCAAGATAGGCAAGACCTTTCGGCAAAGCAAGACGCTCAGAGGCGGGCACGAGCAACTCAGCATTGCGATACAAATCAGCTTCGTTTCGATCAGAAATTTCTTTGAAGGTAAACAGCATCCCCTTCGCCGTGTTTTTTAATGCTGTGACAGTTAAGAGTTGCACCGATGTCTCGTCTTTTTTTCTGACGAGGATCGTTTTCAATGATTTGAAGCGATCATTATCAAATGAAAATGACTCAATAGCTACTTCGCCACGCACTCCGTGTGGTTTGCGAATAACGGCTATCAGGATGAGGTCTTCAGTCATAATAATATTCTAAAACAAAAAAGCGGTCTCCTATCGGAAGCCGCTTTTTTATATCTGATAAACGATTAGTATTACTCAGCAGCAGGTGTTTCTGGTGTAGCTTCCGCGGCTGGAGCTTCAGGTGCGGCTTCGGCAACAGGTGCTTCTGCGGCGGCTTTAGCAGCCTCTTTTTCTGCTTCAGCAGCAGCGGCGGCTTTCTCGGCTTCAGCTTTAGCATTTGCGGCAGCTGTTTTCTCTGCTTCAATGGCGGCGAGTGCAGCTTTTTCTGCATCAGCCTTAGCGGTCTCAGCA
>JBBRNY010000152.1:0-3863 GCA_038229915.1 Kapaibacterium sp. (SeqCode)
CTATGAACAATGCGAGTTACACGCTGAGCAAGCAAAAATATCTGTGCTTGGTAGCCCGGTGATAGCTGATCTACATTGTCCACGAAGATTACAACAGCTAAATCACGCCTAGGTTTACACAAACTTAATAGACCAGGAACGTAGACTGACAAATTCTGCTGCCATTGTTCTAAGTACGGACTCAACGCTTTTTCAAATTGATTGCTACTCTCATGGAGACCTCGAAGCCCTGTCTCACGGATTGCCCTAATATCCTTTTCGAACACCTTCTTTATATTTTGTCGGACTTCTAACTCGGTATGCTGATAACGGTTTCGGAACTGGTCTAAGATTTCCCGCCATACAAATTCTTCTAAGTCTTTGGCATCAAGCGGTGCCTTCAAAAAATCAACATGAAACCAAACAGTCCTATCCTGAAGCAATTCACGGCCAACAGTACGTTGGTACCGCTTTAGAAAGGTGGTCTTTCCAGAGCCAATTCCGCCAAGTACGAGAAACAGTTCGCCCCTATCGCTACTCGCAGCGCGTGACAATGCACTGCCAAATCTTCCTGCCTTATTGGCAGTTTGCTGGATTGGTTCAGTGCCTTGGTCAATCAAAAACTTCGGTATGCTATCAGTAATTATACAATTAAGGTCTGATGCACCTATCTCTATACTTTTTGCGTGTATGTAACATGATTCAAGAATATTGACGTAATCTTGGTCGGCTATATTATCAAAAAAAGCGCGAATCAAAGGCTCTAGCTGTGCATGAAGCCGATTCCTTTCAAGTGGAAGGTCAGCATTAAAGAGTCTATTGGTTACTCGATGAAGATTTCTGGAAGCGCGTTGTGATGTGCCAAACTCTTCATCAAGGGAGCCAGCATTAACAGATGTATAAGAGAGGAGATTCCAAAATTCAACGAAATGCTCTGCAATATATTCTAAACTGGGAAAAATATGTGCACGTCCATCACGCCAAGGCATATCTTCACGGATCGCACGGAACACAATCCAAGTATATCCATTCGTGGCAAGGGCATACCTAATGCCCCCATCATCACAATAACTTCTGACTTGATTGATAGCGTCCCGAATTGAAGCATCGGTTCCTAATGTACCGCTTATCTTCATTGTTTTTTGTGTAATGCCCTGTGGTAATGTAAAGGTTATTCCTTCGCGTTTTGCTTCAACTGCTAAATAAGGGCGATTTCTTATGCTAAGTGTATAATCAATAAAGCCGCTATTTACGTGAGACTCTCGTTTGATCGTCTCTTCTGACCAACCCAATACCTCTTTAAGTATGCGATCTATAACCTTTACGCGTGTGTCTGCTTCGC
Source organism: Kapaibacterium sp. (SeqCode) (assembly GCA_038229915.1). Lineage (GTDB taxonomy): Bacteria > Bacteroidota > Ignavibacteria > Palsa-1295 > Palsa-1295 > JAFDZW01. The sequence goes on from JBBRNY010000152.1 coordinate 1,322, forward strand.
TGACTTTTCCTTGTTGTTCGCAAAATTCGCGGAACACAAGTTGTATCTGAGCTAACGCATCAAGGTAATCATCTATTTCCCGCATTGTTCTGCTTCCTTTCTGTTCTGGAGATGCTCGTTCAAAGGAATATTCTTGATAGGACTTAATCATTCCTGCCTAATAATGGTTTGTCATACACCGCTGAGAAGTCGCAATTTACGCCGTCGAGAATTGAGCCAGCATTGTTTCGTATCCCCTCTGTTAGGTTTCCTTCCGTATAATCGGAAGAAGTAGGCTCTCGCAAGTTGACGGACAATGCGATGAGCAGGCATGACGCGCTTTGCATGGTGAAACGTCATACAGGAGATGCAAGTGTGAGCGATAAAATCGGATGTCACATATTTCGGACGACGGGCATTACCAACTACCTCCAGAACAAGGGAGTGCTGGAATTCGCGCAGAAGCTCGTTTGCCATGAGAGCGCGAGAACAACGGGACTGTATGATCGCCGGGATGATGAAGTCAGTCTCGATGAGATTGAGAAGATCATGATCTGACTGTCTTGACGCACCTTTTTCCGTGACTGTAAGGAGCAGGAAAACGCTCAACTATACCTTTACGGTGCAATGGGCAAAAATTCCGAGAATCAGTTCATCAGTTACAGTTACAAGAGAGCGATCTCTAATATTTGCCAAACGGAAATCAGCAATTTCAGGGAGGCGCGTTATTACTTGTAATTCCGTCTCGTGCCGCTCAATATCTTGCAGATTCTCGACATTACTTCTTCCTTTTTTCAATCTCTCTTTGATTGTCTCTTCACTCGCATCGACATGAACATGAAAAATTTGTACAGGTGCTACTAACCTTCTCAGTTCTTCGATTACCTCGACGTGCCGTATTCCATCAACAATTAGCGATGAACCGTGTTCATAATTGGCAAACTGCAATAAATTCTTACAGAAAGAATTCGGATATCTTACAAGGAAACCGCCAATATCCTGTAATATCAACCGGTCATTCGCATCAAGTCCTAAAAAACTTGCTACGTGCCGAATATAATCACCAAATGCAACTTGCGGAACTCCTAGCCGCTCAGCAAGAACAGCAACTATCGAAGACTTGCCGCTTGCAACTCGACCTGAGACACCTATAACCACTGGTTTCATTTGAAAGTTTTCTCTATCTTCGCCTGATACAATCAGGGATTTAGAACGACCCAGCCTCTTCTATCTTTCTTTGCACAGTACAAAGGCTCAATTGTGGTGATACGGGTAACTCGCATAAGCGTCGCAAAAGAGGCGACTTCGCGGCTTTTCCAAAACTCAGGGTCTTGTGCACAGAGAGCATGGGAAAATTCAGAACGAATTTCAGCCCATGAGCCAGGGTCAATTTCATACAACCAAACCTGAGATATTTCACACAATCCTATGATTGGTCCTCCTGTCTTCTTTAGTAGAAGAATATCTCCTTTGTTCACTTTGTTATAGGGAGCACACTGCTTGGCACTAAATCGAGATTCTATTGTTTTGCGGCCCTCGATGATAAATGTAAGAAAGGGCTCAACAAACACACCTAAGTGAATTGCTAATTCTCTATCCAACAATGAGGAAGAGAGGCGGTTCTGCCAATAGGAATTTCCACTGATCTTCGCCTTTAAGTTCTCTATTAGTTCGGATTCCCATTTGATAACCGTAGTATTATGCATGAAATTATATGGCTCTCCCACAAGGGGAAGTGCTGAAAGGTATATCAGTTATACAGATTTGCCGCTCATAATTTGAGAAACGACGACTAAGTTCTTCCTGCCAAGCCTCAATAGCAAAAAACTGATTTTTCATGGCATCTTGATGGACATCCGTAAGCCGTCTCTTAACAGGAGTAAAAATTTTCACCTCAAGAGGAACAGTCCTGAGGGGAAGATTATGATCAACCACTTGTAAGCGGTCAACAAATCGCGCCATATCTTCCGCGATGTTGCTCGTTGATGGTGAAGTAAAAGTTGCATAAGCGTACAAGTCAATTCCCAAAGCGATAAGCCGTTTCATCAATGAGAATTGCTGATCATAGCAATTCTCATGTGCGCTGGTATTAAAACTAAACGATTCCTCATTGAAGCCTTTGAAACAACAAACACGTCCATAGCTTGGGTAAGTCGCGACAATTTCGCGTTCAGTTTCCGACAAGAAACGCCAGAAGTAATCATTGCTGAGATTGTCATCAGACCATAGATAAATCTGACTTTCGAGGCCTCGCATCTTGATCTCTTGGATCATCCATAATACCCATTCGGGAACGAGATCGGGTTGTCCACCCGTCAGATCAATTATTCTCGGAGGGTTAGGTTCGCTCAGATAGAGATCAAGCAACTCGGAGGCAGTGACCCATTTAGAATACTCGGGATTTGCGTTAAGCAGATTGAAAGGGACAAAACAGTACCAGCAACGCCAATTACACGCCGCATTCTGAAAAACTTGTGCCAAAATCAGGTTGGATTTATCAAGCCCAAGTACTTTAGCGGCAGGGTCGAGAGGAAGCGGGTTGGACGGCCAGCACGATGTAGTC
>JBBRNY010000153.1:0-3800 GCA_038229915.1 Kapaibacterium sp. (SeqCode)
ATATTCTTCGGCAGTCTGTTTCATCTTTTGCAAGATCATTGCCGAAATTTCTTGTGGCGTATATGCTTTGCCTTGTATCTCCACGCGGACGGCATCGCCGTCGCCCTTGACGATCTTGTACGGCACGAGCTTTTGCTCTTCGTTTACTTCTTCAAAACGACGCCCCATAAAACGTTTGATCGAAGAAACGGTATTCGTTGGGTTTGTTACGGCCTGGCGTTTTGCAGCTTGACCAACCAAGCGATCACCATTTTTTGTAAATGCGACGATCGACGGAGTCGTCCGCGAACCTTCGGCATTTGCGATCACGACGGGTTGTCCGCCTTCCATTACGGAGACGCACGAGTTCGTGGTTCCGAGATCAATTCCAATAATTTTACTCATATATATTCTTTCTTTTTTATAAAAAACTTTTTAGTAGCGTCGGCTCGGGGCTTTCGCAACGATAGTTGCAAGGGTCATTGCAACAACTAAAAAAATCAAGATTGAAACGATGATAGTAACGAACATAGTAGTTGACGATAAGAAAATAGCGCTATACAAACAAGGCTATCGTTCGTTGTAGTTTCGTTTATCATTTACACGATTCACAGGTTGCGATCAGTCTAAAGAAACCCCTGAGGTCGCAGAACGACCTCAGGAGCATGGGCAAACTGACTTAATTGACGCTAATATTGATCGGCATTTCGCGTTCCTTTGGCTTTTGCGGCTCTTTCTTGGGTATTACGACCTCCAAGACACCATTGGCGAACGAAGCGCTCATAGCCTCTTCATTGACGTTCTCGGGCAATGTGAACTGCCGGACGAACTCGCCATAGCGACGCTCGATGCGGTGGAAGTTACGATCTTCGTGCTTTTCTTCTTGTTTCTTACTGCCGCGAAGGGTTAACGTCCCGTCGGTAACAGTGATCTTCACGTCGTCTTTGCTGAGACCGGGAAGCTCGGCATGCACGTAGATGCTCACCTGATCTTCGGAGATATTCACACGCGGAATGTAGGAGCCTGTCGGCAGGTGTCCTTCGATCTCACGGTTGATATCCTCAACGAAATTGCGAAAGTACTTTGGTAAGAATTCAATGTCAGTACCTGGTCTTGCAATGATCTTTGTCATAGTTTCTTTTTAAGATTTTTGTTTACACACTAAACAGTATATGAAAAATCGTGCCAAAGTTATTAGTGGTTGTTTTAAGCTAAAAAGGGAAGTTCGACCATTCGAAAAATGACACTCTTTGTAAACGATGACAAACTGTCAGACGGAATTGACGAGAACTTGACAAAATTGGGATGAGTGAAAAACACAAAAAAAGAGGCGCATCAATGATGCGCCTCTTTTTAAGAGAAGAATTACTCTTAATTCTTACTTTGTAAGAATGATCGATCTTGTGAGCGATACAGCACCACTATTAAGTCTGATGATGTATGTACCACTGGTGAGTTGGTTCGCATCGAGAGTAACGAGATGGCTACCTGTGCTGATACGACCTGTAACCAACGTTTTAACTACTTTACCGGTAAGATCAGTCAATGTCAGACTGATTTCTGATTCGGTTGGGGTAGTGTAGTAGAACGAGGTTGAACTTCCGAAAGGATTCGGGAAGTTCTGATCGAGCATAAAGCCGTCTTGTTCAGCAACTGTATGCACTGAAGTTGCACCAGTACTCTGTGAAAGATTGATCTCGAGTGCCGCTGCGCAAGCAGGAACAGCATTCGGGAAGGTGATCTTCGCAGTGTAGAGCTTATTAATATCGGTCGGATCATATTTGATCGTCGGTTGGATATTGCCACCTGCAGGAATATTTGCGATCGCCCCTAAGGTATAAATACCATCATTAGGAGTGATAACCGGTGTTCCTGGTGTCCAATCATAATTACCGTTGTTTTGGATATTCACGGTGAACGTGGTATGACCACCTGCATTAGCAGAAGGAATAACCGGAGCATCAGCTTGTACATTAGCACAAGCGCCAACACCAGCAAGCGGTACAGAGATATCTGCTAAGTTTGCTGTTGAGATCACCAACGTACCGTTAGAAATGCCCATTGCAACTGGGTGGAATTTCACACAGAATGTAGCCGTCGCACCCGGAGCAACCTCAGGAGAAGTCGTCGGAGCTACCAAAGCATAATCAGCGCCATTTGGCAATGATACTGTATACGTAGCAGGGATGTTACCGCAATTGGTGACTGTGACACACATGGTCGAGTCACTATTTTCAACGACCTTCTGATCGGTGAAGAGTGTACCAGGTGCTGGGGTCGCACAGACTTCCTGACCAAAGACTTTCAGTGCTGAGTTCAATGACAGACTGCGGCCGTTTGATGTGCCATTAATTGTCAATGAAGCATTACGGCTACCTTTATCGGCAGGCGTTGCGCAGATATTGACTGCAACTGAGCTATGAGCTTTTAGAACATACGGTAATGTAATACCAGAGACTGCAAATTCTGACTGTTGTGAGCCGGTGATAGACCAACTCTTGATGGTAATATCAGCATCACCGATATTACGGATCGTATCAGGACTGCAGACCGGTTTACCGATCAAAGATGAATCATCGGTGCCACCAACTACTGATTGCGAAAATACACCAAAGGCGACTCCGGTACCAGAGAAGTCAATAGTAACAGTGCTTGCCGTATCTCTACGTACCGGTTCAAATGTCTGTATAATATTGGTAAACAATACAAATCGCCCTACGCGCGCACCTGACTGTCTTGGTGCAAAGCAGACAGTAATATCTCTTGATTTATCCGGTGGGATGATCGTATCAGTTCCGACGAGACGTGAAACGATAAAATCGCCTTGACCACTAGTCATCAAATTATTTTTGATAAACAGGGTATCGCTACCCGGATTATAGATACGTAATGTTTTGCAAACCGTATCACCTTGGGCGACTGAGTCAAACTGTAATTTTGTCGGTGTAACAACAATGTGGGGTAATGTTCCACGTCCGAATAGCTGAATCGGAAGCACCGGTTTGTTAAGTGCATTTGAATTGATATTCATTGTCGCCAATAAAGACCCCTCACGCGTTGGGGTGTAAGTGATCCAGACACTATCCATTCCACCTGGTTGTATTGTGAGTGCCGGAAAACGAGTAATCGAATATTGATCGGCATCACCACCAGTGAATGTAAAGCTTGTAATAGTCAAGGGTGCACCACCGATATCTTTAATGATAACGGTTTCAGTACGAGAAGAACCTAACTTTGTGAAGGTTTTCTTAAAACGGACATTTGTATCAACAGCTATCAATGAAGCGAGACCACTACCTTTAAGAATAATCGACTGGTTTCCGCTATCAAGACCATTGCTAACAATGTTTAAAACAGCCGAGCGTGGTCCATCAACTGATGCAATCATTTTAACTACGAGATTTCCCGTTTGACCAGGAAGCAACGGTGGTGGTAGTGAAACAACAGTAAAATCAGAGCTACCAGTGATAGTAGCAGAGCTGACTATCAATGTGCCTTCTGTACCTGCGTGTTTGACGGTGACGTTCTGAGTGGTAGGAACACCGGTTGGCTGAGCACCAAAATCAACTGTTTTTGGTGCTGTTGAAAGCTGAACATTTGGTGGCTTTTGATACGTAAGAGTATATAAAACACCACCGTAAATAGGGTTATTGAGGTTGTCAACGTTATTATTTGCCGAGGTTGTGCTCATGCTTGCACTTGAACCTTTGGCAGGTGTGATGCTCAAATAATTTGATGCGCCGGTTGCAAGCCCGATCGATGCCGTTGTATTTGCGCAAGATCCAGCGCGACCTGGTGCACAATATCCGCATTGATCCATC
>JBBRNY010000154.1:0-3749 GCA_038229915.1 Kapaibacterium sp. (SeqCode)
ACCATATTGGATAGCCCCTGTAACAATGGGGTAATTGGAAGAATTTAATGGATAAGAATAGAGAAAACGCCAGGAAATACCACCATCGTCAGATCTCATAACCTTGCCTAAATTTGGGTTACGAAGAAGTTCTGGACCTTCTGAAATAGCAAAAAAAAATGAAGATCCTTTTATACCTATAGGTTGGAAATATTCATAATAGTTAGAGGGTGTGAGGTTCCAGGTCAAACCTCCATCGGTTGTATATCCAATTGGACTTGGCTGGCAGCATGCCGCAGACAAAATGCCATGTAAGTCATCTGAAAAGGTAATACTCACCCCACCTGAAAAACCTGTTAGAGTGGGACCTTTTAGAAAGTTGACCCCATCATTCGAATAATAGTAAGCAGGATTAAAATTAATGCAGGAAGCGATTAATAATCCTGTTGATTTCGTATAGTGAATACCGGTAACCCAAAAAGAATTCGTAATAAAATTCCAATTAGCTCCACCATCTGTTGTCCGATAAATTCCCGGATTATTACCACCATAACCTGAGAACCAACCTTCCATGGAGTTGTTGAATGTAAAACAAGAAGTTGCCGAAGTGGGATCTATAGATAATTTATTCCAAGTCAAGCCGCCGTCAAGTGTGCGCCATAACTCCGACATAGTGCCTGAAGACGACTCATCTACAGAGACAAAACCATCCAAGGGGAACGGAGTAAAATCCTTAAAATATACCGCTTCAACGTGGCGGTTTGCTGGCACTGCCTGAAATATTTTTTTCCACTGTGCAAGAGAAATTGTATTGCACAGCATTAAAAATATAAAGAGCAAAAATACATAGCTCGAAAGCATAAACTTTCTTGAACTCTCTTCCCGACGCAAAAAAATATTTTTGCATTTATGCTTTCGAACTAAGTTTATCATAAATCCTTAATTATCTTCCAGTTACATGGAACATGAATGAATGATCTACACGAGCACAGTTGGTCTGGAATATATCTACTTTGAATGTGTTGTTCTTTACAGCAGGCAATGTAACAAGAGGCGCTGTGCATACAACTCCTGTCTCTTCGATGCCATCATCACACATAGTTATGGTTACGGCAAGATCCTGTGGAGTATAAGTAGTACCTATAGCGGGGTCGGTAAGGTTGAGTGCGATGGTATAATTCCCTGCAAAATTTCGTGTTATACTTGTAACACCAAAGTCTGAAAGGACTGTTTTAATTCCAGTTCCAACACCAGTCGATTGCCATTTCATATGCCCCCATGCGTCGATAACGTTATCGCTATACGTTGCACCTCTTAACGCAGTAGTAGCTGAGCCTGATGCGCCACCACTACCGTTAGGTCCATAGACAATAGAATGTCCGTTATTTGAGACTTCGAACGCATTTGCTCGATGTGTGTCATCAGTACCGTTCCCGATTATGAAAACACGATCGTTTCCATTAGTCGAACCAGGCGAGCTCGTACCCTGTGCCGTATTGAAAAAACCAATTACTGTTTGTGCATAACTCTGAGCTGTGAGATTGTCCCCGCCGGGAATATTGGCATTGTATGCATTGCCAGAAGTGATGGCATTATTACTACCACCGCCTATAACGGCGTAGCTGACTTGGCTTCCAGTAGGTCCGGTAATCGAATTTGCATATCCCGAACCTATGAACGAATATTTTGCTTTTGTCATCGTATTTGATACGCCTGCGCCGATCATAGAATAAGTTGAAGCCTCGCCTAATATCTTATTGATCTCCCCGCTTCCAATAAAGCAATCGCTTGCTTCAATTCTATTGAACTCCGGTGAAGTATAGTTACTCCCTCCTCCGGCGATCGTCGAGCCCCAAATGGTGTAGCCTCCGCCTACTGCTGCAATAATATTATTTGTGGCACCAGCAACGATATTTGCAGGCTGCGTAGGATCGGCAGAAGGATCGAGGTGGAGTACGGTTAAGGCATCCACATCAAAATCCAATGCTTTATTATCCGTAGTGCCAAGGAAATTCGTTCCGGGAGTGGTACCTGAATTCCCGGTTAAACCCCATGCCAATGCAGTCGCTGCCTGCCAGCTAAGAGTACCCGTACTACTTGTTGTAAGTAAAGTATTGGTTGCACCGAGTGTGACCGGCAGGGTATAGTTGATATCACTGGTTTGCGCTCCGGCTTTGAACGATGTGAAATTCGTAGAATTGGGAGCATAGAATTCCAATTTGCGGGCAGTGCCGTCCAGATTATCAAGCCACAGATCAACATCGCCAAAGTAAGCAATGTTTGAATTTGCAGAAACATCGACAAGTCCGGCATGACTTCCGTTAAATCCAAAGCTGTAATCACCAACTGTGAGATTCCGTCCGCCAGGAATCGCAGAGTATATACCATCTACGGTATTCTCATAACCGCCTCCAATTGAAGAATATGCACCATCGACTACGTTAGTGTATCCTCCTACAATAGCAGCATCAGCAACAGATGAAATTAAATTGCTGTATCCTCCTCCAATAAATGCGAGATTAGAGTTCGTCGCACTGTTCGCTTCCCCTCCTCCGATTGTCGCATAATTGCTTGACGCAATTGACTGAACAGCGCCATTAACTCCGCCCCCGCCAATCGTAGCGCCGACAGATGAGGTTATCGTGTTCCCTTTGTAACCCCCAAGTATGTTAGCGCTTGAAGCATTGTGATAGAATCCCATGACTCTTCCTGAGCCTGTATTGTTTGCGGCATCATTATCATAGACATGGATTTCTACGTCGTACGCGTCTTTAGTCCCCAACCAGCGGTTTGCCGAAGTGGTATTACCATCCTGTGACCAAGCATCTCCGGCATTCTGTATCGTCGGAATATGTTTGCCAAATATCGCCGCTTGCACATCCTCGGCAAGTTTTGCCTGAGTGATGGATTTATCAGGCACATTCAATGCATAAGGCGCAGCGGACAACTCTGTCAGCGGGCTCATCTCATCGCTTCCATCAACGCTGATACCCACCCATAATGGTCGGTTCATTGTATTGTTATCAGGAAGTTTTGATGCTCCGGTGCCGAGCATAAGTGTGAAGATGCCATTCGCTATTGCAACATCATAGCTTCCCTGCCATACGGAATTTTTTCCGAGATGATCAGAGTAGAGCGTTGCGGTAATATGATGCGTACCATTCATGGATATACCATCGGTCGTCGTTATTTGTCCTTGATAGCTTACGATACGTGATACATCGGCAGAGCCGGTGACCTGCGCATTCAGACTACCAAAGAACAACCCTGCGAGCATGATTAGTGCTCTGAGAATCTTCGTATAGTTGTACATATTGTTGATTAGGTTAATTAATACCGACGTCAAAGAATGGTGGGGGCATTGCGTGAACGTCGCAATGCAAATATAAATGAGGAAAGAGAAAATCCGTTACTGCGATTCTACTTACTTACTTACTTACTTAGGAAGAAGGTAGGTCTAAAATGTATCCAGAAGTGCTACAAGGTCTTCTTTTGTGCTCAACTTCATTTTTTTTCTTATATGGTAGCAGCGGCTTTCGACTGTTCGCTCGGAAATACCAAGTACGTTTGCGGCTTTCCATTCCTTTCGGACCTAGCGAAGAATGACAAGTAATTCGAGTTGAGTGTCTTTTAGATCAGGAAATTTTTTCAATAAATTACTTCGGAATTCTTTTTCATCGAAATCCGGCTTCTTTTCCTCTTTATTATGGGGAACGTCCATAATGCTTTGGCAAACCAATGGTTTTAAAAATAAACAGGATATTAAAATA
>JBBRNY010000155.1:0-3640 GCA_038229915.1 Kapaibacterium sp. (SeqCode)
AATTCAAACATTACTTCCCAAAGATCAACGGAGTCTATCGGGATAGTAATTATATTCAATTCCAAGATAGTCTTGTTGTATCCGATACGTTACAACCTGCACGGGCGATCTATACGGCTTATGACTCGGCGTGGAATAGAAATGCAGTAGAAATACTGTATCAACCCAAAGCAGATATTCTTCCCCCCGAACTCAATAACGCGCAGTCGAGCGGCGGAAAATATACGATCGCGGCAACAGAAATTCGTCCGTGGGATAGAGGACTTGTTTCGATCAGAATGGCTGCCGGGGCACAAAATTTTGTTCTTGATAGCGTAAAGATCTTTTCAAAAAAATCAGCAAAAGCTTGGGTGCATATCATTGACCTGACACAAGTGGCACATTGTTGTATCGAGGCAACCGATACCGCAGGCAATGTCGGGACGTTCTGTATTGATCGGACAACGGTCATTGTTGATACGCTTCCACCGATAATTGTTCAAGACCCGATAGCTGAACCCCGAGTCACCTTAACTGGCAGAGTGACCGAAACGAGACCGAAAGATAGTGGTATTAAGCAGGTCATAATGGCACCATCAGCAAATGTTGGTACTCTCAGTGTGAATTATCTCAATACTTCGAATGCCACATTTGCTGTACCGATACTAGATTCGCTACAACCTGTAAGAGCCCTTATTTCGGCATCCGATGTTGTCGGCAATGCTACTCTCGATACATTGCGCTATGACCCATTACCAGATGTAAACGCACCTGTTTGTTCGATCGACGCCTCTTCGCCAACTATACGAATATTTAAGTCGTCAGAACTTGCACCCTGGGATCGTGGTATTGCTTCTGTTACTATCGTGGGTGTGCCGATTAATTTTACTGTCGGGGCCGTTATTTACAACTCAAGATCAGAAGCCGAGCAAACATTCACGATCATTGACCCAAGCAAACTGGCGAGTGTCGTTGTCAAGGCAACTGATAGTGCAGGGCAGGATTGTATCTCGAATATTAGCATTGATGCGACCCCAAAAACATTAATTCCATTGCAAGTACAACCTGATGTTGATTTCCTGACCCATCTTGCGCCGTTTGATTCGATTGCCACGATCACGATCACCAACCCAAATGAGTCACCGGTCATCATTACAAAAATTTCTCAAACCGGAGATGCAGGTGTGTTTACGAGTACTATTGTGACAGGGATGATCTTCCAACCGTTCGAGCAAAGAACGATCAATATTCATTTTAATTCTTCGTTGATAGGCAAATGGACATCAGCATTTACAATAGGCAATGATACTCTCACCTTTGCAACCATTACCTCGGTTGGAATTACGACGGGTGTTGCAAGTATTAATATCGGGTCTGTTCAAACACAGCATTCTCAACTCCCAGAAACTCTCTTGATCAGTGTTTCTGCTATTCCTGCTCCTATCAATCTTGATCTTCTGGAGTTTGATCTGCATTACGATGGTGATCTGGTATCGGCTTCGTTGCCGATGATCGATTGCTCGTCATCAAACGAGTTTTGTAATTATACGATGACCGCTTCTATGCCTTCACCGGGCATACTCCATTGTGCTTTGTCGCGAATTGATATAAACAAACTTGCAACTCTGGCATTTACAACTGCTCAGATCAAGATCCCGTTTACGACATTTGTGTCAAGAAATAAGAGCTCTCTCATTACAATATCAGGAGCATCGGGCGGCCAATATTGTAGCGTTGTTTCTGATACTGGTTTCATAACTCAAGGCGATGAATGCGGCGACCCTGCCTTGCGAGCAGTAATGAATAATACTCTTGAAAGTTATATCCATTCTATCACCCCGAACCCTGCATCATCAAATGCAACGATAGAAATTATTTCCTCAGAGAGTGATCAGCCTGTTACAATTTCTTTGGTTGATCAACTTGGCGCATCGCATATTCATCAAGATGTTATTTTGAAAGCGGGAGTAAATAGTATTGTATTGCCTCTTTCGGCTATTGCCCAGGGCAGGTATATCATCGTGTTGGAAAAAGGGCATTCGATTCGCAATACAATGCCGATCAATATTGTCCGTTAACGGTTCGTGGCTTGACATTTCCGTAAATTTGCCAATCTAAGAGATTATGGCAAAAAGTAAATCACAATTTGTTTGTTCCGAGTGTGGCTACTCATCTACCCGTTGGATGGGAAAGTGCCCAGAGTGTAATGCGTGGAATTCATTCGTTGAAGAATCGCTGAACGTTGGTACCGACTCTGCAAAAGCGAAAGGTGCTCGCTCGCTTATAAAATCTACAAAGCCCATAAAGCTTTCCGATATCACCCTCGATGTCGAAGATCGGATGATGACCGGTATCGAAGAGTTCGACCGTGTTTTGGGTGGCGGAATTATGCGAGGTTCATTGGTACTGATCGGGGGCGACCCGGGTATCGGAAAGTCCACATTATTATTGCAAGTATGTAAAGCATTACTGACTGCAAAAACGCTCTATGTAAGTGGCGAAGAAAGTCCCAGACAACTAAAATCTCGTGCCGAGCGATTGCTGATGAGTAATGAAGATATTTATCTTCTTGCCGAAACGAACATAGAACAGATCATTGAGCACGCCGAATTACTCAAGCCAGATGTGCTTATCGTTGATTCAATACAAACAACGTATCGATCGATGCTTGATTCTGCTCCGGGCGTAATATCTTTTACAAGCTGAGTACCACTTTCTGTGCCATCGCTTTTCCAAAGTTCAGCACCGTTCAAGCCATCGTTCCCAATAAAAAATAAAGTACCTTTTACATCAGTTAAATAAGTGGGATTTGCAGAATTATAATCAAGTGAACCTGGATTAATATCTTTTACCGGATAGGTGCCTGCAACAGTTCCATCTGTTCTATAGAGTTGGGTGCCCTTTGAATCAGTATAGTCTATTGCAGCGAAATAGAGAATGCTATTTGAAACTTCAAAATATATCTCATCTGTAGCATAAACGGAGCTATACCAGGGGTCTAACATACCTAATTGAATAGTGCCTGTGCTTGTTCCATCTGATTTCCAGAAAGAAGGACCAGCGCCATTATTAGCGGCGAAGTACACATCTTTTTTATAGATAAACATGCCGCCCGGATATGAACTGCCCGCACCCGGGTTAACATCCTTTACTAATCCAGTGCCAGCTGCGCTTCCATCGCTCTTCCATAATTCGTATCCATTTGTTGCATCGCCTCCCATAAAAAAAGCAGTGTTACCGGCAACATTAAGATTAGTATTAGAAGCAATAGTTGATGACAACAAAATAGTTCCTCCGGCAGTACCGTTGCTACGCCAGAGTTCATAAGTGAAAGTACTGTAATTGTATATAGTATAAAATACAAGACCATTATCTGCAACGCTAAAACCTGGTATATATTTGTAATCGGGTATGAACTTTTGAAGACCCGATTTTGTACCATCTGTTTTAAAAATAGAAGAGGTAGTATCACTGCTCTTTGCAATAAAATAAACATAATTATTTTTTGACACCATTTTGCCAGGAGGAAATGTTCCTGTTTCGCCGAACGATCCTTTTTCACCAGGTAAAATATCGTTTAATAAAAAAGTTCCCTCATATGTTCCGTTAGATTTGTATAGTTCACTGCCATGAACCCTTTCGGATGCACTAAATAAAACAC
>JBBRNY010000156.1:0-3556 GCA_038229915.1 Kapaibacterium sp. (SeqCode)
GGATGACACCGAATACCTATCAAGCGGAAGTCTTCATTCGTGTAAAGGGTTCAACAGCCGGTTCTGCTACTTCAGCAGCGTTCGCTGTCGGTTCTCCTGACGGTAATATTGGTTCGATAACACTCAATGGTGTTGTCAATCATAAGATCGCTCGTACATCTCCAATGACGATCTCTTGGACGGCAACCGGTGCTATCGGAACTTCGACAATGATTGACTATTCGACCGATGGTCTGAACTGGACAAACATCAACACTGTAACATCGGACGTCACAACGACATCATGGGTAACGCCTGATGCCGATCTTGCTGGTGTTGTTATTCGTATCAAAGGCAACATTGCTGGACTTGCAACCTCTGAGCAATTTGATATTGGTGCCGCTTCTGGCGTCTCTTCATCTGTCTCGTTCGGTGGTTATAGCATCACCAACTATCCAAACCCAATGACTGCACAAACGAACATTTCGTTCGTAATGGCAGATCGTGGTGTTGCAACGATCACTGTCCATGACCAACTTGGTCGTGAGATCGCTACGGTTACAAACTCTTCATTCGAAGCTGGTAGCCATCTTATCACTTTCGACGCTACGAAACTCGCTACAGGTATCTATACCTGCACATTCGAAGCAAATGGTGTACGTCTTGTCAAGAAGATGAGCGTTACCAAGTAACAAGTTCTCACCCCAAAATACGAAGCGGCTCCGGACATTGTTCGGAGCCGTTTTGTTTTAAAGCGTGTTATACCCGACTCGAGAGATTAAATTATCTACTTAACATTCATCGAACGTGAACTACGCAAAGTCAATTTTGGAGCTTATTGGCAGCACACCGCTGCTTGAACTCAATCGTATTACTAATCCGAATAGTAAGTCGCAAATTCTCTTAAAGCTTGAACAGCGCAATCCAGGTGGCTCTGTCAAAGACCGTATTGGTCTGAGGATGCTTGAAGATGCAGAAAGAACTGGGAAGATAAAACCGGGTGGCACGATCATCGAACCAACAAGCGGTAACACAGGTATTGGGCTCGCACTGGCAGCGATACGAAAGGGCTATAAGTGTATTTTCGTAATGACCGACAAAGCCTCGATCGAACGGGTGCGTTATCTCAAAGCGCTCGGTGCAGAGATCATGGTGGTCTCGAGTGCGGCTAAACCGAGCTCACCTGAATATTATTATAACACCGCAATGCGGTTAGCCTCGGAATTACCGAATGCGATCATGCTTAATCAGTATGATAATCCCGCCAACCCTGGTACACATTATCAAACGACAGGACCCGAGATCTGGAAAGATACCGACGGGAAGATCACGCACTTTGTCGCAGGCCTTGGGACAGGTGGTACGATCAGCGGCACAGGTCGTTATCTCAAAGAACAAAACGAGAAAATAAAAGTAATTGCCGCCGACCCAGTCGGCTCTTCGATCAAAACATATTTTGAGACGGAGCGTTTAGTCGAATCACTTCCCTATTTGATCGAAGGCGTTGGGCAAGAGCGTATTCCGAAAAATTTGCATCTACAATATATTGACGAGATCATCAACGTCACCGACAAAGATGCTTTTATGACGGCGCGTCGCTTGGCTCGCGAGGAAGCAGTCTTTTGCGGCGGTTCGAGCGGAATGAATATTTTTGCGGCGCTCAAAGTTGCCAACACCGCACCGGTAGGAAGCATCATTGTCGCTATCGTCTGCGATACCGGCGAACGATATTTGACCAAGCATCACTCCGACGAGTGGCTCAAAGAAAAACGTTTACTCGAAACCGAAAAGATGACGATCGGAATGATCGTTCGCTTAAAACATTCTTCCACGGCACCACTGATCGCCGTGAGTCCGCACGATACGGTTCGTGATGCTATTATGAAGATGGACTCAAACAACATTTCACAGCTTCCTGTGATCGACTCCGAAGGTAAAGCCGTTGGGTCGGTTCGCGAATCACGTTTGATGGCTCGTGCTCTTGACGCACGCGAGATTCTCGAAAGCCCGATCATTGATTTAATGGAGCCGACATTCCCTGTGCTTGAGGATGCGTCCGATGTCAAAAAAGCTGTTTCGGTTCTCAAGGATGCCCCGGCATTGTTGATCGAAGAGTTCGGAAAGATCATTGGTATTATTACACGTCACGATATACTCGAATTTTTCTAATATTCTTATGACAAAATTTCGTACCAACGCTATTCATATCGGTCAAGAACCTGAACAAGTTACTGGTGCTGTCGCCGTACCGGTGTTTCAAACGTCAACATACGCTCAGCAAGAACTTGGCGGGCATCCGCAGTTTGATTATGCACGGACGATCAACCCAACGCGTCTCGCGCTCGAAAAAAATCTTGCGGCACTAGAGAACGGCAAATTCGGCTATTGCTTCGCCAGTGGAATGGCCGCTATCACTGCGGCACTCTCGCTGGTCAAGAGCGGAGACCACGTTATTGCCGGAAGCGATATGTACGGCGGTTCATACCGTTACTTCTCGAAAATACTCAGCAACTACGGCATAACGTTTAGTTATGTCGATATGCGTGATCTGCAAAATGTCAAGAATGCGATCACCCCAAACACAAAGCTCATCTATTGCGAAACGCCGACGAACCCGATGATGAACCTGACCGATCTTGCAGAGCTTTCTGCGATCGCGAAAGAACATCAGTGTATCAGTGTTGTTGATAATACGTTTATGTCGCCGTATTTTCAGAATCCACTTGATCTCGGGATTGACATCGTCGTTCATTCAGCTACAAAATATCTTGGCGGTCACTCTGATGTGATCGGTGGCGCAGTCGTGACGATTGATGCTACTCTTGCTGAAAAGATAAAATTTTATCAAAATTCTGCCGGTGCTGTTCCGGGACCGTGGGATTGTTGGTTGTTGCTTCGGAGTGTTAAAACACTGGCCATCCGTATGGACGCGCATAGTGCAAACGCGATGAAGATCGCGACCATGCTCGAGTCACATCCGAAAATGAAAGGTGTGCATTATCCAGGCTTGCCTTCGCATCCGCAACACACGCTCGCAAAGAAACAAATGCGTGGCTTTGGTGGGATGATCGCTATCGAGACCGGAAGTCTTGATGCAGCAAAACGTTTTGCATCGGCATTAACAGTTTTTACACTCGGCGAGAGTCTTGGCGGTGTCGAGTCACTTGTCTGTCACCCTGTCACGATGACCCACGGCTCGATCGAACCTGCGCGTCGCGCAGAACTTGGCATTACTGATGGCTTGGTACGCTTGAGTGTTGGCATCGAAGATATTGAAGATCTGATAGATGATATTAACCGAGGACTCGATGCGATCTAACGTTCTCATCGCTATCATACTTCTCACGATCTTAGGCTGTGGGAAACCTGAACTGCTTGACGTTGATGAGCAAAAATATGTATTGATCACTGTTTCGCTCACAAATATGCGAGTACAAACACCGGACTCATTACAGCTCAATCAACGATTAGACTCGACGTTCAAAGCGTTTGGTATGAGTAAAAAACAGTATCAAGACCAGAGCGAAGCACTTGCCAACACACCCGACCGTGCCGAGTTGATCTTTCGCGCCATCAA
>JBBRNY010000157.1:0-3509 GCA_038229915.1 Kapaibacterium sp. (SeqCode)
ATACATCAGATCGTGATCGCACATGGCGAACAGAGTAAAAACTCAGATACGTTGTTTGAAGTGTTGCATGCTTTTTCGCGACTCGATCTTTCTCGTCGCGATGATCTGGTCGTTAGTATTGGTGGTGGTGTCGTGAGCGATCTCACAGGGTTTGCTGCGAGTATCTTCAAACGAGGAGTGTCGGTTATTCACATCCCAACAACGCTGATCGGGCAACTTGATGCATCTATCGGAGGGAAAACAGGAATAGATTATCAGAATAGAAAGAATTCACTCGGCTCATTCTATTCCCCGAAACGAGTCATTATTGATCCGATATTTCTTCAGACCTTACCAAAGCGCGAATTACATTCCGGGTTATCCGAATTACTGAAATATGGATTGATCGGAAATGCTATATTATGGAATTCACTTTCAAAATCTATTCGACGATTAATTCGTGGGCTTGACCCCGGGTATGAAATATTGATTCGCGATGGAGTGAAAGAAAAACTGAGATATGTGAACGATGACGAATTCGAACGCGCCAACGGCAAACGAGAGCTTCTTAATTTCGGACATACATTCGGTCATGCGTTCGAGTCGGCAACGGGATTTACTCAATTGCTCCACGGCGAAGCAGTTGTGCTTGGGATGCGTGCGGCGGCTTGGTTATCAATGAAAGAAGGATTGCTTTCAGAAGAGTCATGGACTTCTATTGAAGTCGTGTTGGGTCGTCTGCCAATACCTTCGTTCGAGTGTGATGTCAATGCTGTATTTACTGCTATGCTTTCGGATAAAAAAAATTCGTTTGGTAATATCAGATTGATCTTACTCGAAGGAATTGGGAAAGCAACCGTTAAAGAAAACATCAAGCATCAGAGCATTAAAGATGCTATACAATTTGTTCTTTCTGTCGTCTGATGAAAAACATTCTCATATTGCACGGACCGAATCTAAACCTCCTGGGTGAAAGAGAACCGGATGTTTATGGTACGACCACACTTAATGAGATCAATGTTCATCTTTATTCTCTCGCAGCAGAAAGAGCTGATCTGCGAATATTTCAATCAAATCACGAAGGTGTATTGATCGATTGCATCCACCAATTCCGCAAATGGGCAGACGCTATTATTGTCAATCCCGGCGCATTGACACATTACTCGTATGCACTTCGTGATGCACTTGGTGCGTTTGTAAAACCGGTGATAGAAGTACATCTATCTGACATCACAAAACGTGAAAGTTTTCGGCATCATTCGGTGTTAGAGGGGCTGCCAAATTGCAGCCGCATCATGGGTAAAGGGGCGGCGGGATACTATGAGGCTTTAGAATCAATAATACGTTAGCACGAGTGAAGAAGTATTTTACGTTTATCAAGATCGAACACACACTTTTCTCATTGCCGGTTATTTTTTCCGGAATGATCTTAGGTTATTGGGCGCACATTCTTTCTGGTCAGCCCGTGCCTGATACTGCGGGAATGGTGAGGATCTCGCTCTTGATACTCGCCGCGGCAACCGGCGCAAGAACAGTGGGCTTTGCACTCAATCGAATTATTGACAGGCAAATTGATGCTCGTAACCCACGAACGGCAACACGCGATCTTCCGAGTGGTAAGATGTCTCTTCAGCAAGCGTATGGAGTGTTGTTCACCGGTTTAGTGGTCTATTTACTTGCAGCATCGCAGATCAACATGCTTTGCTTGGCGCTTTCTCCGATTCCATTAATTGTATTTGGTATTTACCCTTATCTAAAACGATTTACAGTATTTGCGCACTTCGGCGTCGGGCTTTCACTTGCTTTGGGTCCTATTGGTGGCTATTTTGCAATCCACCCGAGCATTGATTGGAGTATAGTACCGTTAGCATGGCTGTTCTTGTTTACCTGGTGTTGGGTGGCTGGGTTTGATATTATCTACTCGACTTATGACGAATCGTTTGACAAGACCGAGGGATTATTTTCCTTCCCATCACGATTCGGAAAGAAAAAAGCACTACGATATTCAGGAGTGATCCATATCATTGCGTTCTTCCTATTAGCAGGAGTATATATTTCTGCTTTCGCAGGGAGTATCATTGTTGGATTATTATTGCTTGCGTCGGGATATTTACTCTATCTCGAACAAGCAAAAGCCGAAGATGTCGAGCTTGCATTTTTTAAGATCAATGCTGTGCTTGGTTTTGTGGTGTTTACGTTTGTGTTGATCGGTGTTGAATTACAATTACCATGAGTAAACAAGTTGCTGACACATCTGCGCTACGCATTGCGGTCGGTATTACCGGCTCGAGCGGGACGATCTATGCACAGGATTTTTTGAAGCGTTGCCCAGGCGATAAATTTGTCGTAATGAGCAAATGGGGAAAGGCTGTTGCGAAGGATGAACTGGGTTTTCCAGATCCCGAAAAGCAATTGAAGGCTTATTACAAACGGGCGTTTGCTGATACCGATATGACAGCTCCGCTCGCATCGGGCACCAACCACATTGACGCGTATGTCATTATCCCTGCATCGACTTCAACTATTGGTAAAATTGCTTCAGGAATTGGTGACACACTCATTACTCGCACTGCCGCAGTTTGTTTGAAAGAACGAGTAAAGATGATCATCTGCGTACGCGAGACACCGCTTTCGACTATTACGCTTGAACAACTCACCATGCTTTCACGAGAAGGTGTGATCATTATGCCAATTTCACCACCGCTCTATTATGTGCCTGATACGGTTCAAGAATATGTGAGTGGTTTTGTCGATAAAGTATTACAGCATTGCGGAGTTCATGTTGGCAAAGGCTGGCGTTCGGAAGATCTCGAATAAATTATGTCAAGACGTTCTGCATTTCATTCACTCCGAGATTTTCTCACCTATCTCGAACGCGAAGGAGAACTTCTTCGCATTACCGCGCCTGTCGATCCGAATCTTGAAGCCGCTGAAATAGCAGTTCGATCAATGCGCGAAGGTGGCAAGGCATTGCTCTTCGAAAATATCATCGGCTCGAAGTATCCGCTTGCAATGAATATTCTCTCGAGCGATAGACGTGTTGAGCTTTCTATCGGCGAAGACCCGAATGAGCTTGGGCAAAAGCTTATTCATACTGTCGAACAACTAATGCCACCGAAGCCAAGTGCTATTATGGCAGGCGTTCGCACCCTCGGCAAGCGATTGATCGCGGCGCGTGCTTCTAATGTGCAATCGTCGAACCGAATTGATCTCCCAAATAAACTTTCGGAATTACCCATCTTAAAAACATGGCCCGACGACGGTGGAAAGTTTATTACACTGCCTGAAGTATTTACCTACGACCCACGAACAGGAAAGCGAAATCTTGGAATGTATCGCGTTCATGTTTATGATGACATCACAACAGGTATCCATTGGCAAATACAAAAAGGCGGCGGCTTCCATTATAATGTTGCCGAGCAAATGAATATGCCTCTTGAAGTAGCGATAGCAGTTGGTACTGACCCTGCAACATTACTCGCAACGATCTCTCCATTACCTGAAAATATTGATGAAGTGCTCTTCGCAGG
>JBBRNY010000158.1:0-3267 GCA_038229915.1 Kapaibacterium sp. (SeqCode)
CAATGATCTTGCAAAAGATGAAACAGACTGCCGAAGAATATCTTGGGTCAAAAGTCACCGAAGCGGTCATTACCGTTCCGGCATACTTCAATGATGCCCAACGCCAGGCAACCAAAGATGCCGGCGAGATCGCGGGCTTGAATGTTCGTCGTATCATTAACGAACCCACAGCTGCAGCACTGGCCTATGGTCTTGATAAAAAAGAGAAGAGCGAGAAGATCGCTGTCTATGACTTTGGCGGTGGCACGTTCGATATTTCGATCCTCGAACTTGGCGATGGTGTCTTCGAAGTAAAATCTACCGACGGTGATACTCATCTCGGTGGTGATAACATTGATTCGCGTTTAGTAGATTATCTCGCAGATGAGTTTTTCAAATCTGACGGTATCGATCTTCGGAAAGACCCAATGGCATTGCAACGCCTCAAAGAAGCTGGCGAAAAAGCAAAGATCGAGTTGTCGCAGTTGATGCAAACAGAAGTTAATCTTCCGTTCGTCACCGCAACTGCCGATGGACCGAAGCACATGAATTTAACATTCACGCGCAGCAAGTTCGAACAGTTATGCGAAGACTTGTTCCAAAAAACGATCGAGCCGTGCAAACGCGCTCTTCAAAACGCAAAGCTCACACCAAATGACATTGACGAAGTTATTCTCGTCGGTGGTTCGACTCGCATCCCGAAAATTCAGGATCTCGTTCGTAATTTCTTCGGCAAAGATCCGCACAAAGGTGTGAATCCTGATGAAGTCGTTGCGATCGGTGCTGGCATTCAAGGTGCTGTCTTGACAGGCGAAGTAAAAGATGTCGTCTTGCTTGATGTCACCCCATTGACGCTTGCGATCGAAACACTCGGTGGTGTTGCAACTCCGATGATCCAATCGAACACGACGATCCCGACTCGAAAGAGCGAGACCTTCTCGACGGCTTCTGATAATCAGCCTTCGGTTGAGATCAGTATCGTTCAAGGTGAGCGTCCCATGGCAGCCGATAATAAATCGCTCGGTCGTTTCCATCTTGATGGTATTCCACCGGCTCCGCGTGGTGTGCCACAGGTCGAAGTAACGTTCGATATTGATGCGAACGGTATTTTGAATGTGAGTGCAAAAGATAAGGCTACCGGCAAAGAGCAATCGATCCGTATTACTTCGTCGGGTGGTCTTTCGAAAGATGAGATCGCAAAGATGAAATCAGATGCCGATGCGCATAAAGTCGAGGACATCAAACGCAAAGAAGAAGTCGATCTTCGTAACCAGGGCGATCAACTTGTCTTCCAAACCAAAAAGCAATTGGAAGAATTGAAAGACAAGATGAGCCCAGAAGCACAGACGAAAGTCAACGATGCAGTCTCGACACTTGAAGCATCGCTCAAGGGTACTGATGGCTCTGCGATCAAAGCAGCCATCGAAACACTCAATCGTGCATGGAGCGAAGCATCAACACAGATGTATCAGCAAGCTCCGCCAGAAGGCGCACCACAACAAGAACAACAACATACAAACGGCGATGGAAACAAAGTCGAAAATGCAGAGTTCGAAGTAGTGGACGACGAGAAGAAGTAAATCATCCTTCTACAAAATTAAAAGGCAGGTGATATTCACCTGCCTTTTTTTATTTATAAAACTTCTAATACAGTAGCCCCGATTTTAGTCGGAGCAAATATAGTTATCAGAGTACTACTTAAAACCCAATTCACTCCATCTACTATCAACGCGTTTTACAACGTCCTCGTCCATTACGCAAGGATTCGGATATCCAACTTTCCAAGTACCGTCGATCCCCATCAAACCTTCATACACAGGCACCGAGCGCTCTAATCGGCTTGTAGAAAAGAAGATGTCACGTGCGGCATCAAAGCGAGTAAAGATACCCCACATCACTTCCATATCGCTGGCGAGATCAACATCCTCGCTCACTGCGGCAACGATCTTTGTCCCACGAGGCAAGTGCTTTGTCATATCGGGTGCTATCAGTCGCTGAACGATCTGGCTGCCAATAGTCTCACTCGGAGCTTCAAATTCATTTTCAAGTTTCTTCGCTGCATTTTCTGAGGCAAAGAAATCACCTTTTACTTTTACAACGAGGAGTGTATCTTCATACATTCGATATTCAAGAATGCGACTATCAACGTGGGAAAGATCAGCAACTTCCCTTCCGGTTTGCAAGACATATTCGTTTGCTTTACGCGCAGGATACTTTCCTCCGCTTGCCGAAGAATCATATTTTTGCGTTGCATCAATAAGCATTTTCGAACCGAGATTCATTGTGTAGCTCGTAAAGTCTAACGAATCGAGCGGAACTTTCGGAATAATGATCACATCATAATGCGGATCGAAATGATCGTTGATAGAACGCAAGATAGCGCGGAAATTTCTATTATCTACTTTTTCATCAACAACGATAGCACATTTTGTGAGCGAGAGTTGTCCATCACTGACCAATGAAAGCGCGGTCTTCATCGCTTCTTTGCCGTAACGCTGATTGGTCGAGATACCAAGCAAATTATGAAACCCTGCTTCAAAGAAAGCCCATACATCACGAACTTCCGGGTGCATCAGCTTTGCAAGCGGTCCTAATATTTTTTGCGTTGCATCGCCAAGCCATTTATCTTCCATCGGTGGCTTCCCAACTACAGTTGCCGCAAAGATCGGGTCGGGTCGCGCTGTGATCTTTTTGAGATCGAACACCGGGTACATCCCTGCATATGAGTAATGACCGAAGTGATCGCCGAAGGGTCCTTCAATATGACGTTTATGTGGAGCAACAATTCCTTCAAGTACAAACTCTGCTTCGGCCGGGACAGCGATCGATAGTGACTTCCCGCGTGTCATCTTCGTAGCTTCACCACGTAAAAAACCTGCGAAGAGCACTTCATCAATGTTTTCAGGTAATGGCGAGATCGTTGCGAGCAATGTTGCAGGGTCAGTACCAACTGCTATTGCTACTTCGAGAGACACATTCATTTGTTCGGCAACATTATAATGGAAGCCGCCGCCATTTTGTATTTGCCAATGAATACCTGTTGTGATGTCATCATAAACGTGAACGCGATACATTCCAAGATTTCGCTTCCCTGTTCGCGGGTCGTAGGTAAATACTTCAGGAAGTGTAATAAATTTTCCGCCATCATCTGACCATGTTTTTAAGATAGGCAGCTCAGAAAGTTTATTTGGGAGATCAATTCGATTCGACGATTGAACATTCGATGCACGCGCCGCTATCAATCGCTTGCCGAGCGTGCGAATGCCTGCCATGATTGCACTCGGCTTC
>JBBRNY010000159.1:0-3143 GCA_038229915.1 Kapaibacterium sp. (SeqCode)
AATATCAACTCACCGATGCATTGCAAATGATGATCGAACGCGGCGAGCGTTTCACAACATTTACCGTTGATGGTTGGTACGATTGTGGTAAACCGGAAACACTGCTGAGCACGAATCGTCATCTATTACAAAAGAGCACGTCACCACGTGACATCGCTGGTGCGGTGATCATACCACCGGTTTATATTGCACCGAATGCAGAGATCACCAATTCCATTATCGGACCTTATGCAACGATCGGCAATGGAGTGCATGTTACTGATTCGATCATCAGAAATAGTATTATCGGTGATGATTCTCAAGTCTATGGTGTTCTTTTGGACAACTCGATCGTCGGAAATAATGCTGACGTTAAAGGAGGATTCAAACGTGTGAACGCCGGTGATTCTTCCGAGATAGATTTTCAATAGTCGTTATCATTCTTCACAAATTAATCGCTTTTTTTCTTGTATGGCATATTTATTTACTTCCGAGTCCGTATCCGAAGGACATCCAGATAAAGTAGCAGATCAAATTTCCGATGCGGTGCTTGATGCATTGCTCGCGCAAGATCCTGACTCACGCGTTGCCTGTGAAACGTTCGTCACTACCGGGTTGGTCGTGATCGGCGGCGAAGTGACAACAAAGTCATATATCAATCTTCAAGAGATCGCTCGTGAAGTGATCAATCGTATCGGCTACACCAAAGCCGAGTATATGTTCGACGGAAATTCTTGCGGCGTGTTGAATGCGATCCATTCACAGTCGCCAGACATTTCAATGGGTGTCGATACCGGTGGCGCAGGCGATCAGGGAATGATGTTCGGGTATGCAACAAACGAGACCCCAGAGTATATGCCGGCGACGTTAGTGTATTCACACAAATTAGTCAAGGTGCTTGCCGATATTCGTCGTAATGAACCAGAGCTGATGCCATATTTGCGTCCTGATGCAAAGTCTCAGGTGACGATCGAATATGAAGGAAATAAAGTAGTGTGCATTCATACGATCGTTGTTTCGACACAGCACGACCCAGGTGTAACGCAAGACAAAATTCGCGAAGACGTGATAAAGAATGTTATCCCACGTGTGATTCCAAAAGAATTAAATAATGATAGCATTATCATTCACGTGAATCCGACAGGACAATTTATTATCGGCGGACCACACGGTGATACCGGCTTGACAGGTCGCAAGATCATCGTTGACACCTATGGTGGCAAAGCCCCTCACGGCGGCGGAGCATTTTCGGGTAAAGACCCGTCGAAGGTTGACCGCTCTGCGGCTTATGCTGCACGTCACGTTGCGAAAAATATCGTCGCGGCAGGCCTTGCAGAAGAGTGCACCGTTCAGTTGGCTTATGCCATTGGCGTAGCTCAGCCTGTTTCGGTGTATGTCACCACTCATGGCACCGGCAAAATGGGTGATGAAGAATTATCGGTGATCATTAAGGACAATGTTGATCTCACCCCGCGTGGTATCATCAAACGTCTTGATCTGAAACGCCCGATCTATCAGGCAACAGCGGCCTACGGACATTTCGGTCGTGATGAGTTCTCGTGGGAGAAGCTCGATCTCGTACCAATGCTGAAAGCTCAAGCTGACAAAGCAATGATAGCGGCGTAACATAAATTAGAAATAATAAAAAAACGGTCGATCTGCAAAGGTTGACCGTTTTTTTTTGTAAGTTTCTTGAAGATATTGTTTATAAATAGTGTTCAGAGTCGATGATAGATATTCTTGGCATCGGTGAAGCCCTAATAGAATACAGCGAACAATCCAACGGCATTTACCGGCAATCGTTTGCCGGGGATGTACTCAATACGTTGTACTATGCATCGCGGCTTGGTTGTAGAGTGTCTTTTTTTTCACAATTTGGTCAAGATAGTTTTACGAACGATCTCCTTGCTTTTCTTGATCGCAACAAAATTGATCGTCAGCGTTGCATCCGATCAACTGATAAAAACAATGGTCTCTATATCATTCGCAATACAAAAGACGGCGAACCATCTTTCACATTCTTTCGTGAGAACTCCGCCGCTCGGGAGACATTTGTATCGAATGAGATAGGTGATATAAAGCAATTTGTACAAGATGCCAAAGTGTTGATGATCTCTGCGATAGGTCTTGCAGTATTTTATAATATCGAATCATTAATTGAACTTCTAAAATTCAAGCCATCGGGACAACGTATTTATTTCGATGCAAACGTACGCGAATCGCTCTGGAAAGATAAAGAGAGACTTAGACAATGGCTCGTAGAACTTGCTCCGATCGTTGATGTGCTTTCTATTTCAGTGTCTGACGATGAAAAATTATTTTCGAAACGCCCACCAGCAGAGATTCTGGAGTACTATGTTTCACTTGGATATCAAACCGTTATCTTGCGTAATGGAGCAGACGATGTTTTACTCTACGCGAATAATTCGATTGATATAATACCTATTGAAAAAGTCAACTCAGTCATTGATGCAACGGGCGCTGGTGATGCGTTTAATGCAGGATATATTTGTAGTATGCTGAAACAATATTCTCCGAGAGAATCTGTTGTTAATGGAAACAGAGCCGCGAG
Source organism: Kapaibacterium sp. (SeqCode) (assembly GCA_038229915.1). Lineage (GTDB taxonomy): Bacteria > Bacteroidota > Ignavibacteria > Palsa-1295 > Palsa-1295 > JAFDZW01. Next base: position 2,552 of record JBBRNY010000159.1, read on the forward strand.
ACAAGTATTGTCGCATCATGGCGGGATCGTCACTGAGTTTGATCCATCATCAGTTTTTTTATAATTGCTATGAACATTCATTTTATCGGGAATGCGCATCTTGATCCTGCTTGGATGTGGCGCATTGATGAGGGCTTCTCAGCGTTCGCCGCGACGTGCCGCTCCGCGCTTGATAGGATGAAAGAGACTGATGAGTTTATCTTTACGGTTTCGTCAGCCGCGTGCTTTGAATTCATTGAGAAGACGGATCCCAATTTATTTTCACAGATAGTAACAGCCGCAAAAAATGGGCATTGGTCACTTGTCGGTGGTTGGTGGTGCGAGCCTGACTGTAACCTTCCGAGCGGTGAGTCATTCTTGCGTCAGGGGCTTTACGGGCAATCGTATTTCCGATCTCGTTTTGGTGTGACCTGTGATACAGGCTTTTGCGTTGACTCGTTTGGTCACAATGCGAATATCCCAATGCTTCTGAGAGAATGTGGGATGAGCAATTATGTGTTTATGCGCCCTGAGCAGTATGAAAAAGCTTTAGATGATGCACTGTTTAATTGGCAGTCTCAAAGTGATGATGCTGTATTGGCATATCGAATAC
>JBBRNY010000160.1:0-3125 GCA_038229915.1 Kapaibacterium sp. (SeqCode)
AATTCGTGCAGGTGCATTTCCCCCTAAATTTGAATAAAGCAAGTCTGTGTATTTGGGTGAACGGAAATGCCCTCTGCGGAGTATCCAATTGGGGATATTGAAAGCACCGAGAGTCTGAAGTTTGTGAATATTAAAAGTAGGTCCACTACTAAATAATGAATACAAAGCCGAATCGGTTTGATTCGTATCGCATAAAATTCTTCCATACGATTGCCCTGGTGCTGCACCAAGATTGTAGATGCCAGAGCCCAACCCCTGATCGTCTTTTGCGCCATAGATCGTATCGATCTCTCCAGCTTTTCCTATCTGAGGGAAATAGCAATCACGATCAAAGGCAACACTATTCTGTGCACGAACAGAAGAAACAGTGAATGCTAAAACGATGATGATGAGTATGCGTTTCATTGCGATCAATATCCTTACTACTGAGAAGCTCTCGAGAAGGCGAAAAGTTACAAAACAAATATAGGTAAAAATCTGCGTACAATCACAGTCTATGCTATTTAGCGGATATTGCGGAGTCGATCGGTATTCATCGTTCTACCTTCACCCCCTTCGCACGAAAACGGATTTGTTGCTGTTTTAGGGGGTAGATATGAATATACTTTTTTCGGTCATTCTTCTTGTCGGGGCGCTCTATTTTGTTTGGTGGGGCTACAAGAACTTGGTTCGCCGCGAACAAGACACCGCTGATGGCGCGGTCGAAGGTGTCGCGTGTCATTTATGCGGACAGGGTTTTCCGCAGGATCAGGTCGTGACCGTCGAGAAAAAAGCGGGCTTCGAGAATTATTTTTGTGGCAATTGCATCGCTCGTCTCGGCGCCGAGTATAACCGTCTGGTTCGTGCCCAAATAGCCGATCCCATCTTTGGCGAACACGCCCTCGACGGCCGTGATGATCGGGTGGCAGGTGGATGGAATTGAGAAAAATTTAGAAGGAGCAATTATGCTTTACGAAGTAAACATTAAACATACTGAAGAAGGATATGCCGTGTGGTGTCCCGGTCTACCGGGATGTGCTTCACAGGGCGAGACTGAGCAAGAGGCATTGGAGAATATCAAAGATGCTATTCATGAGTATTTGCTCGTAGCCCATGAATTAAATAAGGATGAAGAAACTCGTTTAGTTGAAGTATTTGCTTGATTTCCTGCGATGCCGAAACTTTCGGGAGTAAATCATCTATCCGCGGTGAAAGCATTTGAAAAATTCGGCTTTCATGTTCAGCGTCAAGGAAAGCATATTACTATGACTGACGATACGCATATTATTACGATACCTCGAAACAATCCAATCAATGCCTTTACTATGGCAGTGATTATTAAAGGTGCTGGCTTAAGTATCGAAGAATTTAAAGAGAAACTATAATTTTGAGTCACATACGACATATTGATCTTGGCGAAAAGCCATTGCTCCTTGCACCGATGGAAGACGTGACCGATGTCTCGTTTCGTATTATTGCGCGGCGCATGGGTGCTGATGCGGTGTACACTGAATTTATTTCGAGCGAGGCGATCATTCGGTCGATCGCCAAACAACTGAAAAAGATGACGATGCTCGAAGAAGAGCGACCGCTTGCGATACAAATTTATGGTGGCGACCCTGAAGTGATGCACGAAGCGGCGCAAGTATCCGAAGCCGCGGGACCTGATTTTATCGATATTAATTGTGGCTGTTGGGTGAAGAATGTTGCCGGCAAAGGCGCGGGCGCGGGGCTTCTGAAAGACTTGCCGCGTATGGCAAAAATGACCAAAGCTGTTGTTGATGCTGTAAAACTTCCGGTCACGGTCAAGACTCGTCTTGGTTGGGATAAAGAAGCTATTAATATTCTCGAAGTAGCGCCGATGCTCGAACAAGCCGGTGCCGCCGCGCTGACGATCCATTGTCGTACCCGTTCGCAAGGCCACAGCGGCGAAGCTGATTGGAGTTGGATACCCCGTATAAAAGAACGTGTAAGCATTCCCGTCTTTTTGAATGGCGATGTGAATTCGCCCGAAGCCGCCGACCGTGCATTTCGCGAAACTGGTTGTGATGCGGTGATGATCGCTCGTGCGGCGATCAGCAATCCATTTATTTTTCGCGAGACGAAAGAGTTTTTTGCCAAAGGCACCTACACTCATGCTTCGCTCGAAGAGCGTATTACGCTTTGCCTCCAACATTTGCAACATTCGATCGAACTTCGCACCGAGCATCGTGGCATTCCGAATTTTCGTAAATATTATCTCGGATATTTCAAAGGCATTTTCGGTGCGGCAAAACTGCGCAGTGAATTAATGAGTATCGAAAGTTATGCGGAGGTTGAAGACAAACTTTGGAAGTTTGCGGCAACCGTTCGTGAACGCGAAGGTTCTTCGCTCATTATCGCTTCATAGATCTTCCTCCGAGTTGTGCATACCCTCAGCGATTACGACTACTCACTTCCCGAAGAACTCATCGCGCTCTATCCGCTTGCCCATCGTAGCGATTCGCGGTTGTTAGTATTGCACAGAGAAAGCGGCGCACTCGAAGATAAACAATTTGTTGACATCGTAAATTATCTTCGCAGTGGCGATTGTCTGGTCATTAATGAGACACGCGTAATTCCGGCGCGACTATTCGCAACACGCGAAACAACAGGTGCACACATAGAAATTTTTCTTGAACACCGACAAGCCGACACCAGCGATACGTGGCTCGTGCTCGCGGCACCTGCAAAAAAACTAAAGCAAGGCGAGCGGTATATTTTTAATGATACATTGTCATGCATAGTGCTTGAAGAACGTGCTGATGGCGAGCGCGTTGTTCGTTTTGAAAGTAGTGGCAATGTAAATGTAGAAGACGCTATCGAAGAAGCAGGCGCAATGCCTATACCACCGTATTTGCATCGCGATGCCGAAGAGCTTGATAAAGAGCGTTATCAGACGGTGTATGCAGACACCCCCGGCGCTGTTGCCGCGCCGACCGCGGGTTTGCATTTTACGAATGAGTTACTCACCTCATTGCAAGAGCGCGGCATCAAGATCGCGCGAGTCACACTGCATGTTGGGCTTGGGACGTTTCGCCCCGTTGAGACAGAAGACATTACCAAACATACGATGCATAGCGAGAGATATATTGTTAGTGCAGAAGCTGCGGAAATAATTAACAATA
>JBBRNY010000161.1:0-3065 GCA_038229915.1 Kapaibacterium sp. (SeqCode)
GAGAATGATCTTCGTAACATCGGTCTCATCAACTTCAGCATCAACGATAACCGACGCAGTATCGACGATCGTCACGAGCGGTTGCCCGACAATAACAACATCTCCTGCTTTTGCTGGTGTGCGAATAACAATGCCGCTCATTGGAGCAATAATGTCGCGCTGCCCGAGCGTTGAGTGGAGTTGCGCAAGTGCGGCTTTACTTTGATCGAGCATCGACTTGCTTCGGTCGAGATCGCTCTTTGCAAGGTCGAGTGTATTTTTGGCGATAGCGTTCTGAGCAGAAAGACGTTCGGTTTTGTGAAATTGATCGAGTGCAGTTTCGTAAGTGATCTTCGTTGTTTCGAGAGCCGCTTCGGCTTGGGCGATCTGTTCAGCAGTACCATTGACACTGATAGTACCAAGAATTACGCCCTTACGGACATATTGTCCTTGCAAGGTTGATAGTGAATTGAGCTTCCCCGAAACTTGTGCACGTAGTGTTGCCTGACGCTCAGCACTTACGATACCGGTTGCATAGACCGCTGTGGTGATAGGACCAGTGGTCACTTGACCGAGCTCGACGATAGGCTTACGGCTTTGAAGGAAATAATACAATATCCCAACGCCGCAGATGATGACCACTGCGATGAGAATGATACTATTGATCTTTGAGCGTTTCTTTCGTCCGGTTGTTCGTTCGGTCATAATGATCTTAGAGCTAACACTTACACCGAAAGGTGGTAAAATGGTTTGGTAATTCTGGGTGCCATTCTCATAAAAGGAGATCGGGACGGCGTTGTTTTGTCCGTTCGATGGCTTGTTCGGTTCGCCACTGATCTATTTTTGCATGATGCCCGCTTTGTAAGACCTCGGGAACACTCATTCCTTCAAATGTTGCAGGCTTGGTATAAAGTGGGGCGTCAAGAACGCCATTTTGAAATGAGTCAAGCAACGCACTTTCGCTATCGCCGAGCGTACCCGGCAACAAGCGAACGATCGCATCGGTCAGCACAGCCGCCGGAAGTTCGCCGCCGGTTAAGACATAATCGCCGATAGAGATCTCTTTTGTAATGAGTGCTTGCCGAATACGATCATCTATTCCTTTATATCTTCCGCAGAGTAAAATAATATTTTGCTTCAGCGAAAGCTCATTGGCTATTTGTTGACTGAAGCGTTCGCCCTCGGGTGTGAGAAAAATAATTTCCTCGTAGGTTCTCTCGGCTTGTAGTTTCCGGATGATCGAAAAGATCGGTTCGACACGAAGCACCATTCCGGCACCACCACCGAACGGGATGTCGTCTATCTGATGATAGTTACCAAGCCCAAATTCGCGAAGGTCATGGATAACGATCTCAACGATCTCTCGTTCTTGAGCACGTTTGATAATGCTCTCGCCAAGGGGGCTTTCGAGCACCTTCGGAACGGCGGAAATAATATCAATGCGCACCAGAGAACCAGATCAAATATTATTTGCAGCAAGCGTCAAGCTTCTGATATGCCGCAGTGTCACGTGCGACACCATTTGCATTGTAGCCGGCTTTCGAAATAACTTCGCAGATCTTTTGCTCGGAAGTGATACTTGAATTATACACGACCGTCACTGTTTTTGGTGCTTTGGTCGAAACCATCGCATTATTTACACCAGGGACATCCTTCAGTGCTTTTTCGATATTATTCTTACAGGTCTCGCATTTTGCAGTGCTTAAACTGATAGTGGCTGTCTTTTCCTGTGCTTGTGATTTCTCGCAACTATTGAGGAAAAAACCGAGAGTGAAAATGCTTATTACTATTACTAAACGTTTCATGGTCGTTAATATTAAATGTATCCAAAGCAAACAGTTCTGGGCCTATTACTATTCCGACCGCTTGAGGGTGAGCTTTTTCCATTTGGGGTCTATCATATTCATTGGCATTTCTATCAGTGCGCCCTTCTTGAAGAGATCGAGCATATCGCGGTAATGAGGACTAAAGACATTGCCACTATTGCCGGTCGGAAGCGACACCAATAACGAACTTGAACTCATATCGGCTATCATTCGCATACTTGGTCCGACTTTTTGCAAGAAAGGATTCCAAAATGAATAACTTGCTTGGACCACTGTCGTCAGTCCACCTGGAGCCATTCCCGATTGAACATTGACAACATCAGCAACAAGAGGAGAAGCTTTGCCTACAAAATGCTCGTAAGTCAGTGTGTGAAGTTTTCCCCAATTCCAACGACGAACATCATTCCCAAAACGATTCTTTAACCAAGTGATGCTTTGGGTGAATGCTCGTTTTATAATATCATCTCGGTTCTCGTGCTGTGGTGATCGTATGTCATCCCACCAAATATTATCTTTGTCAGTAAGTAAATGTCCGAGGGTGCGAACGGGGACATTATTGATATAGCAAAACTCATTGAAACGCTCGATGCCTAATTCATCCGAAAAAGTATTCGCGAACATTTTGAGCAAATACACATTGAGTATTGTCGTTGTTATATCAGTCGTGTCTTGCACACCGTCCCAGTTCTCGATGTAATCGAGTGCTGTTTGCTCGGTGACATCGACTTTTATCGTCGAGTCAATAATTTTATTACGAAACACTGCCAATATAGATGGACGCAGCTCGCTGTAATCGAACGGACTTGATATATCCGTTACGATGTGTTGCAATTGCTTCCGGTCTATTTTCTTTGTGCTTGCGACGAGTTGATTCAATCGTTCTGCGCGTCCCGGTGGCTCCCAATGCTGTCCTTGTGGTACTTGGCGATAGGCAGACGCTGGATTGTTTGCACTAACGATATACCCTGAAGCAGGGTCATCACTATGAGGATTATTTTCAAGTTTTGTAAATCCTTGCCACAGATCGCTTGCTTTTGCGGCATCACGCGGAAGAAGCAATTGCTCTTCAGAGCCATTGCGAATGGGGATACGACCGATCAACCGATAGGCAATGTCACCACCTTTTGCCGATGCGAGCGATAGATTCAAACACGGTGTCGCGAAGTCTTTCATCACCGTTGATACTTCGGTGATAGAACGTGCGTGATGCATCTTGAAAAAACAACCTAACTCATCGGTGTTGCTATAAAGCCCATTCCA
>JBBRNY010000162.1:0-2979 GCA_038229915.1 Kapaibacterium sp. (SeqCode)
CTTTGTGATACCGAAGAAAACCGGAAATAGTAACGACTCCGCACACCGAAGGAGATGCAATATTTGTGAGCGCAGTGCTTGCACCATTACCCAACACCAAATATCGACAGCCCAACAATGGATCTAAGAGCTTTAGAGAATCAAACAATACACTCGAAAGATCTATCGTATCAACATACACCAAAAAATGAGAGTAGGCTGATACGGTATTAAGTGTTAACTCATTTGCAGGAATTCGGATTTTTGCAAATCCTGAATTGGTGATCGGCAATAGATCAAGCGGTGTGCCTGCAAGGGATGTCGTGCCTTGATAGACAAGATTACGAGTATCATAGGTGATCGTCATTTCGACAGACTGTGGCTTATCTAAACCCGTCACCGTTACTGGCACGATAGCTTCACCCCCAATGGTATCGACAACAACAAGTGACGTGCTTTTGAGCAGAAGCGGAATCGGTGTTTTTCCAAAACCAAGTAGTGATAGATTGAGAACGTTGCCATTATCAAGAGTGACTCGGTAGGTCGCCGGTCGGTCTCCAACAACAGATGGCAAAAAAGTAATGACCAACGAATCATCACCCGAAAGACTTGATGACGGATGTGCGGTAATCGTATAGTCACCTGCGGCAATGCCAAGAATTTGTTCAGAGACTATTTTAGAAAATAAGCAACCTCCGGTCAGGATATGGACTGATAATTTTGTACTATCGCAGATGAATAATGAGTCAGTTGAAAAAAGAGAGTTCTGTGAAAGCGTGACTCCGGATTTGGGAAAAGCAGGATATGGCACACCACCACTGTTTGGGCTGAGCCAAATCTCACCGTTCTCGTCCATGACAAATAGTGTATCATTGCCTTTTGCAGTGATCGTTCTCGAATCGCTCACGCCATTTGGTCCGCCGATCTTAACCCAATTCGCTCCGCCATTTATCGAGCGCATAACTCCGCTATCAACACGATGCATGTACAGTAAACCTGAGGTGGGTGCAATGATCGATCCGGTAGAAAATTTAAAGAAGGGACCGATCGGATTTTTTTTCCATGTCAGGCCGTGATCTTTTGAGACAATACAATCGGTGATGTCATCATTGTTGGTGACAAACTCTTCGTTGATAACATAGAGGGTATTAACGTCGCACGGATCGAGTGCAAACGAATAACAATCATTATCAAATGAAGCCCCCGTTACGCGCCAAGTCGCACCATAGTCATTGCTATAAAGCATCTCAGAAAAAGGGAAACCGGCACCGAGACCATAGAGATCACCGGCTGGCGTTGTCTGAATATTACTGATAGCGTAATAAGAAGACAAATTTGTAAAATCTTTCCATGAAGCTCCACCATCAGTAGTCACAGCTATTAAATTATCCTTACCGTTAGGATTAGTACTTGATGTGGCGACCACAATTTCTTTACTCGAACCGATAAACTTTGTCGTGTTGCATAGACCCGTAAAAGTACGAAGTACTCTCCATGTCAAACCTCCATCGGCAGTGATATAAAGTTTATTTGAAAGTGCGCAAACGACTCCGTTGTTTGCGTCAAAAAAAGCCATATCGGAAATATGCTCATTGGGTTTTAATGTCAAATTGCATCTCGTCCAATTGGCACCGTCATTAGCACTGACCCATAGTTCTTGACCACTACCTGCCCAAAGCTTACCGCTCGAATAGGTGATGATGTCGCCGAGTATTAAGTTATGGCTATAATTTGGAATAGTAAATCCCGTGGTTTGCCATTGCGCCAGAAGCGGCGATGACACCAAAATTAAAAAGCACAATATAAGTATTCTACGAATAAACACCAATTTTTTTTTCTCTTGCTATCTTCTTATGATATAATGAACTTCGGACGATAAAGTTACAACAAATACTATGTATATGACACAAAACCTGAGACAAAGTTACGAAAAAAAAGTATAGAAAACCAAAAACCCGCTCGGAAGCGGGTTTTGGCACTTATTCATTCATCTTCTCTAAAACCGGGCTTGTTTCCCGTAAAAATTGGGGGCAGTTTTATCTTCCATTAGGCATACTGTAACTAATAACTTCCCAAGTGTAAAATTGTTACATATAAGGTAATAAAAAACCTGTAACTACTTATATTTCATTACTCGACAATTTTCTTTTGTATGCTATCGAGTTCTTCATTTGCCATTTTCGGACCGTCTTTGGACTCTAAAAAACCACGATACTGCTCATGAAAATCAGGTGATGCGCTCCGTACCGGCTGCCAATCGCCCTCCGGTATGCCATGCATTGGTACAAGTTTGATATGAGCATGGTCGACTCCCATTCCTTCGATGATAAGTCCTGTTCTGATGGTGCCGAGTTTCTTGTCTAAGATCTTTGCAAGCTTACGAGCGGCTTTGAGCATCGATACGTAACGATTTTTTTCGAGATCGAACAGGTAACTGCCAAAATGCTCGCGAGTAATTAATACTGTAAATCCGGGAGTGTTTGGGAAAGGAGTAAGAAAAGCAATGTGATCTTTATCTTCATATACCTTCCAAGCTTGTTCTTCACCCGCAACGATTTTACAAAAGAGGCAATCAGCTTTGTGCATAGTAAATAATAATAACGTTGGAATAATAAGGATAAAGTAGATCTAAGAGAATGGGCAAAGAAGGATAAAACTAGTCGGGGCGAGAGGATTTGAACCTCCGACCCCCTGATCCCGAACCAGGTGCTCTACCAGGCTGAGCCACGCCCCGAACCTAACAAATTGCTGGTGGGTCGATGGCGCCAGCACAAACCATTTCAATAAACTCGTATATCGGGAGAAGCGATGAACCTCAAAAAAAACAGCGCTTCGGTTCTGCGTAGGCGGTGAGAGAAATTGGTCCTCCCTTTGTGAAACGTACGCCAGTCTCCGAAGCGCCCCTAGTTTATAAGCTTAGAACGTAGATGATCCGATGACCATCTGTGTACAAACATACAACGTCCCTGATTGAAAAACAAAAAAAACGCCCCCGAGTTC
>JBBRNY010000163.1:0-2976 GCA_038229915.1 Kapaibacterium sp. (SeqCode)
ATTATGCTTGGCCTACTGCCGAGATCGCAGTGATGGGCGCAAAAGGTGCGGTCGAGATCATCTTCAAGAAAGAAATATCCGAAGATGCCGACCCGATCAAACGCGAAGAAGAATTGATCGAAAGTTACAAAAGCAAATTCGCCACTCCATTTGCCGCCGCCGAGCGCGGATACATTGATGATGTGATCGAACCTGCCGAAACACGTATCCGACTCATCAGAGCATTGCAAACACTCTCAACCAAAGTTGATACTAATCCGTGGAAGAAACACGGGAATATCCCGTTGTAACTCTTACGGCATTATCAACTTAAATGCCTTCTGTGCTGCACCGTAGTGGTTGTCAGGTGAATTGTTATCGTGGATAGCGAGTGAGAACAGATATTGATGTCCTGCAACGAGGGCAACATCCGAGCCTGAAGTATTCGTAATGAGCTTGCGATGAAATTTGACGATCCATTTCCCATTTGCCCAATATCCTTTTGATTGCACGTCAAAGTAATCACTCGATGTAGGAGTAGGGTTCGCGATCGTATATCCTGGTACACGGTCACCCGATTTCCAAGCAGCGCCGGTCGAGGGATTAATGGTAATGTTACTGCCAAATATCACAGCGGTCTCATTAGCAACAAAATCCGATTTGCTCAGATTTCTATTATTGCCTCCGGCAACTTTGTATGGTGTATATCCAGAGGTAGGACCATCGAGAATATTGTTCTGATAATTCTCCGCATTGTTATCGTCGGTTATGATACCAAAATTTGGATCACCGAGCACAACATCGTCATCAGCAACACCTGAGCCGTTCGATTTTCCTGAATGCCAATACCATAGGTCATACTTACCCGTATCTTCGGAGTACATTCCAGCACTTGCAGAACCTGTCGCACTTGTGTGACAGAGCATAGCACAACCGTTAGCACCAAAGGTCATTCCATTACCTGTGCCCGGAGTCATTTCGAAGATCATACTCACTCCATCATCATAGGCTTTGAGTTTGGTCCAACGCGTTGGATCGGTCGGGTCGCCACCGAGAAAGGCGAGTGGGGTACGGAGATAATCCTCGGTTGGGTCGTCATATTGTAAGAGGAAATAAATATCGTTATCAGAAACAACAGACTTTACATCAACAGTAAAAGTACGATCGCTGCCACTGAAATTGGCTCCGATCTTTGAAGCTGTTAGTGTTAGCGAGGTTGCACTTGCCCAGATCGGCTCAATAGTCGAAGTATTGACGCTTGGCAGGTCGCCGGGATTTGTTACCTTAAAGGCAGTCAGACTTGTCGGGTCTGTTGTGTTTGTATTGGTAGGGGTGTCTTTACTTGAACAAGAAGCCAAGAACACAGAAATAACCAGAGCAGACACGACTAACAAGAGATGTTTCATAGAAATAGACGGATAAATACACACAAATTAACACAACTGCGAACGATAACTTGTAGAATGCTGTTTTTCGCGCACTCTACAGGCAACTTTGCAGTCCGAGGTAACAGATTGAGCTACAAAGCAGTGCCAATTGAGGATGTTTTACAATTAATCTCGGGGCGTGGCGCAGCTGGTAGCGCACCTGGTTTGGGACCAGGGGGTCGCACGTTCGAATCGTGTCGCCCCGACAAAGAAATCAACACTCATCGGGTGTTGATTTTTAGTTTTAAACTCTTACGAAAGTTTTCTTCCCTGTTTCCCCCCAAATTGGCACAACTTGGTTGAAAAATTATGAAAGATTAACTCTACTATTTTCAACCTGTTGTGGTGATTCCGAAAAAAAGATCAAAAAAAGTGTGTGAAAAATTTGGAATTGGGGGAGAATTAGCTTATATTTGTAGCAGAATGTATGCATAGTTAGAGCCACGGTAACAAAATTAGTTGATTCTTGGTGTTAAAAATAGGAAATTAGACCTGTTGCCACGCTTGTTTTATCTATTCCGCTTCATCACGGAAATCTGGAAAATACCTTTATGACTTCATTAACACAAAAAATTTTATAGATTCTATCTCACCACTCACAAAGGTGCCGTCTCAGTTTTTTTACTGAACGGCTGTTAATAAGGCAAACTAATGAAAGCCCTGCTTCTCCGGAACAGGGTTTTCATTTTTAAAGAGTCAACTTTAGGGATCTGGGTCTCATCCGGAAAACGTTTGTTTTCGCAGAGTTGCATTTTTTCCTATTCTGTGGGAGTGCCTTTCACACTTTTAGTGTTTCTTATCGGCTTATAAAAAGAAACATCGTTCTATATTGTGAAAAAAAACCGTACCTTAATCATAATCATTGGCCTGTGCATTGCCGGGTCGCTGTGGGGCTTGTACCCAACTTGGCAGTCGCAAAGTTACAAATCAACTCTTGATTCGTTCGGTCCGGCAGACTCTGCCAAACGAGCAAAATTCATCTCCGAACATGATGAAGCCATCAAAGACGCTAACAAAAGCTCGATCAAGCTTGGGTTGGATCTTCGTGGTGGAATGTATATCACGATGGAAGTTGATGTGCTCAAGTTTATTGAGGAACAGGCTACCAACAAAGATGACATTCTCAATTCCGTCATTGCAGCAACGCGCGCTGAAGACGAAACAAGCGAAGAGCCTGTCGTCAGTATCTTCAACAGAAAATTTCGTGAGCTTGCCGTTCCGAAAGGGAAAACACTTGCAAATTATTTCCTCTTGAACGATGTCCGCACCGGTGAGGACAAAGAGATCGAAGCATCGCTGACCAAAGGGTCGGATGAAGCTGTTGATCGTGCGATCGAGATCATTCGTAATCGTATCGATCAATTCGGCTTGACCGAGCCAACGATCCAGAAGTTCGGGTCTCGACGCATTATTATAGAAGTGCCGGGTGCTGCTGATCCATCACAGGTTCGTCAGTTGCTCGAAGGTACTGCGCAGTTGGAGTTCCGTTTGATGAAAGATCCGAAGATCGTTCGTCGCGTGATCGACCGCCTCGATAAGTATTTGGCTGGCACAATGCCAATGGCAAAAG
>JBBRNY010000164.1:0-2915 GCA_038229915.1 Kapaibacterium sp. (SeqCode)
CTAAATCCTAAATCCTAAATCCTAAATCCTAAATCCTAAATCCTAACGACTAACGACTACTATCAATTCTTCCTCTCAGGATACAATACAAACTTCGCCATATTGGCTTTGTTCAAGTATTGTTTACTTGCGACAAAAATATCATTTGCCGTCAGCGACTCGATAAATTCTTTTCGAGCGGTTGCGATATGCGGGTCTTCGTTGTTGGTGTAGGCTTGCGAAAGCGCACTTGCCCAATAACGATTGAGCTTTAGATTCACTTCAAGCTCTTTTTTCTCGGTCTCTTTGACTTTCGTCAAGTAGATCTCTTCAGGTGGTTTCATCGTCGCGGTGTCGAGCTTCTCCATCACGGCTTTGACGAGTTCATCAACACGGTCGGGCGCGCAGCCGAAGCCCACGACCAACTGATAACGTGATTCAGGATAATGCACTGGCCGCGCCGACACACCAACACCATAGACGCCGCTTTTTTCTTCGCGAAGTGTTTCGCGAAGTTTGATGCTGAGCACTGCGGCCATTGATTGGATCACAAAACGATTTTTCGCCGTGTAATCAAACGGTCCCGAAATGACCATCACCACATTGCTCTTCGGTTCGATACCTTTATAGACTGCTTTCGAGATCTGTCCTGAAGGTGGGCGAATGCCGTCGTCTTTCCAAGTTTCTTTCCGACCTGTCGAGGGCAAGCTTGCAAGATAGGTCTCGACCATTGGGCGAAGTGTTTTCAGATCGACATTGCCGACGATAAAGAACGTGAAGTCGCTGAAATCAGCAAAACGATCTTGATAAAATGTTTTGATCTTATCGAGCGAGATCTGATTGATACGATCGGTCGTCAATGGCAACGCGCGTGGGTTGTATTGCGTGAGGGTCGTTGACACCGTATCGCTAAATGCGGCATCAGGCGAGTTTGCTTTGTTCTCGACCGATGATTCGAGTTTATGAATTTGTGATTCGAATGCATCTTTATCAAAGCGAGGTGACGTTGCATACAGGTACGCAAGTTGAAACATCGTTTCGAGATCTTTCGGAGCCGCAGAACCACTGAAGCCTTCGGATAATCCGCCAATAGATGGGCTAACGTTTGCAATTTTTCCCGAGAGAGCCTTCTCTAATGTTGTCTCGTCAAAATTTCCGATGCCGCTTTGATCAACGATCGCCGCAGCAAACGTCGCTGAAAGAAGGTCATTGTTCGAAGCGAGCGAGTTTCCGCCTGGGCTGCTGGCAGAAAATAATACTTCATCGTTCTTAAAATCGGTCGGCTTGATGACCACTTTCGCACCGTTCGAGAGCGTCCACTCGGTCACGCCAAGATCGGCGATCAGTTTGGTACCCGTGACTTTGCCCGATGTTGGCTTCTTCGCCATCAACGGTGCGTTCATTACTTTGTCTTCGTAGGCGGCGAAGTTTGCGCCCTTGACACTGTCATAAACGTGACGAAGTTCTGCTTCGGTTGGTACGGTCATCCCGACTTTCTGTTTTACCGAGAGCATCATCACTGGCGCAGCATCAACCATTAATTTTTGTGTCAGTGCATTGACCTCAGCAAGCGTCACCGTCGGTGCCATTTTTTTTGCTTGCGCATACTCATAGGCAATACCCGGATACGCCTCTTTGTGTAAAAAATTGCGAGTGTACTCACCAACATAATTAGCTGACTCGGTTTTGTCGCGTTCGTTGTATGATGTTTCGTACGAACGAAGCAGATCGGTTTTCTGACGTTCGAGTTCGGTCGCGGTGAACCCGTTATTTTTTACTCGGTACAGCTCACCGAGTGCCAACGCTACACCTTCTTTTATAGACTTTTGTTTGAGAACGGCAAACATCGCATACTCGCTCATACCGCCGACATCAACACCATCATTGACACCACCGAACAACATTTCGGAAGTACCTTTACGCTGTATTTCCTGCAAACGGCTATTGAGCATACCAACATATAATTGTCTTTTCAATTGTTCGCGGCTATCACCGTGGGTGATCATCATATCAGCAGGGCGTTGAAACACGACCTGCACAACATTGGCTTGCAGTTCGGAATCACTGGCGATCGAAACAACCAACCCTTGATGTGGGGGCACGGTATAGATCGTGCGAGGTTGTTCGTTTGGCGGATTTGTTAACGGCGAGAAAGTATTCTTCACCATTTGCTCCATTTTATCAATATCAAAATCGCCAACGGCAACAAATGCCATCAGGTCTGGGCGATACCAAGTGTGATAAAAACTGCGAAGTGTTTCGTAACTGCAATGCTCGATCACGTCGGGTTTGCCGATCGGCAAGCGAAGCGCATAACGAGAATTGGCATACTCTATCGGAAGATGTACTTTTTGCACACGCTCTTGTGCGCCGCGACCTAAGCGCCACTCTTCGAGCACGACACCGCGTTCTTTGTCGATCTCATCTTGATCGAGCGTCGCATTGCCCGCCCAATCTTGCATCACGAGCATTCCTTTATCAACCACTTTTGGGCTATCGGTCGGAAGTTGGAGCATATACACTGTTTCATCGAAACTGGTATAGGCATTTAAGTGAGCACCGAAACGCACGCCGGTGGCTTCGAGAAAATTCACCAAGTCCATTTTCGGAAAATGCTTCAGCCCATTGAACTGCATGTGCTCGCAAAAATGGGCGAGACCTTGCTGATCGTCATTTTCCATCGTCGAGCCCGTCTTGACGGCAAGACGCAACTCCATACGATGTTCGGGCTTCGCATTTTTGCGAATGTAATATTTTAGGCCATTGGGTAAGGTCCCGGTTCTGACCGCCGGATCGCTCGGTAGCGGATCAGTTGATTTCGGCTGTGCAATAACCGAGCCGCACATAACCAGCATAACCGCAAGAAGTAAGCTTTTCTTCATAAGGGTGATCTATTCGTGAAAAATGGATGTAGAAGTGCTTTTTAACGCAAAACA
>JBBRNY010000165.1:0-2907 GCA_038229915.1 Kapaibacterium sp. (SeqCode)
AAGTGGTGATATAATGCTTAACTTCAGCGACGAACTTGGTCGCAGTGTTTCCAATCCTTTTTCGCAGCATTTTGATGCAGGCGTGAACAACGTTGTATTTGATGCTTCGAATCTTCCAGTCGGAATGTACAATTATACCCTTCATGCCGGCGCTACAACACTGGTTGGCAGAATGGTGATTGTAAAATAAAGTATATATTAAATATCATGAGCGGCTCCGGATAGTTTCGGAGCCGTTTTTAATTTCAACGAGTCACATTTTCAAAAAACAAACATATGAAAAAAATATCCACATATTTATCCTCATCGTTCGCGCTCCTATTTCTCGCTTTTGCGATCTCAGGATGTGCGAGCGACCCTGCAATACCAAATACTGCAACTGTTAATTTCTCGGGCGAGACCGAAGGATCTATTGCTGCGAGTACATTTTGGGGAAAGTCTCCGACCATCACAGGGGCAGGGACTCGTGCTGATTCGATCGAAATCACACGCGTCCGCTTTCTTTTTTCGTCAGTGAAACTTCATGTTGAAGGAAATGATACAACAAAAGACGGTGAATTGAAGGTCGGCCCTTTTGTCGCCGAATTCACACCTGGCCTTACGAGAATTTTCACAACGGTTACTGTTCCATCGGGTAGCTATGAAAAGATCAAGTTCGAGATCCATAAATTTCCTACTTCGATTGCTTCAACATATCTGAACGATCCGGTATTCGCCGATTTCGTAACCAATGAACGCTCGACCGTTATCATCGAAGGAAAAGTATGGGGGACAAATACTGTATTGCCGGTAAATTTTGAATATAAGAGTCATATCACCGCAAATCTGGATACAAAATTTCCAGGATTGATCACCCTTGATGCTGGTTCAACGAATACGCTTGCTATGATCTTCAGTCCGGTGCTTGCATTCAAAGGAACGTACGTACTTGATCCGCGCGACCCGCAGAACAGCAATGATATAGATAATTATCTGAAATCGGCGATCAAAGCTTTAAAGAAATAACATCATTTGCCTTTCAAGTTAGAGTCTTGACGAGGCAAATAGAGATGAATGATAGATATGAAAAAGTCCTTAAAAGATATTTACTTTTAAGGACTTTTCACTTTTATAGACTCAATACCTGTCGTTTTCTGGAGTACTTCTCCCCACAATTCAACATTCTTTTCTTTTTTTTCTTTCCGGCTTGTTTTTCGTATTTTTATTCCGTACATTTAATCTCATGAAAATAGTGTCGTAAATCAAGATAGAGATCATACAGAACTTTCAGGAGGATTACTATGGAACAAACGGCGAGTTTTACCGGCTCACAAACTTCAGTTTCTTCATCATTTCCCACAGACTTACAACCCGTTTCTTTGTATCCTCCGGTTGCAACTGCCTCGACCAGCACGATACCACTCAAAGAACGACCACTGGTTTCCATTAGCGACACCGAACTTCGCGCCCGAGTGCAATGGAGCAATCTTGCCTCCGAACATTTTACTGTTTATTTCGATCGTATCTGCTACCATGAAATGGAAGCCGCGTCGCTTGCAAATATTCTTGAGGATACTTATCGTGCTGTGACGGCACTCACTCACGAAGGTTTTCGAGATCGTGTGCCGGTCTATCTTTGTGATCTTCGTAGTCCTGCGCTGTTAGGGCGTACGACAAAAACACATTTTAATATTGCTGATCGTTCGATCTATATTGTTCGGTCGGTCTCGGATGCGGCAGAAGCAGAGTTGATCTCGATGGTTGTCCATTCGACAAGATTTGGAATGTATCTCCGGCACTACGGTATTACTCCTGGTTGGGCGATGCTTGAGGATGCATTTGCGACGTTCATCACCGAACGCCTATCGCACAATCGTATCAGCTATCCATTCTTTGGCGCAGAGCCAGATGTGATAGCCGCATACCTGAAAAGCCAAACATTTTTACCGATGCTCAGCTATGCTTGGCAAAGCCCGATATTCTCATCCGAACTTGAACGTAAAGTTGTCGCTGGTGCTTTTTTATTATTTCTCGGGAATACAACCTCAGATGATACGGTCGTTGCATTTTCGAAATGCGATGACGATGTTACATCGCATACCTTCGAAACCTATTTCGGGAAATCATTGGAATCACTCGAAACCGCCTGGACAGCACACTTGCCGAAATCATTATTGAGTTATACCGATGCTGAAAAACAGGAAATGATCGCGCGTTGGAATAATGTGATGTCACGAACGCATCGTTAAGCGTCGTTCGATCTTCTTCGCATTCTTGCTACAAAAAAACCATCGCAATGTTCCGATTCGGGGTGGGTACGTTTGCTTGCTTCAAGAATAAACTCGGGGTTATGCTCGACAAACCACTCTGCTTGTTGTTCGCCTTCACTTTTGAGAAGTGAACAGGTTGAATACAATAGCACGCCATTTGCTTTTACATACGGAGCATTGCGCTCGAGAATATTTCTTTGCTTTTGAATCAACTCACGTTGCATTTCTTCGGTCAAGCGCCATTTGATGCTGGGGTTACGACGCAGAGTGCCAGTGCCACTGCAAGGAACATCAAGCAGCACAACATCGAACGACCCGAATGCTTGTATGCCTAATTGCTCATCATATTGATGTGGGGCAACGATACGGATATTTTGAATATTACTTCGCTTCACTCGTTTGCGCATTTCTTCGAGTTTGCGCGCACCAATATCGGTGGCGACGATCTCACCTTGTCCGCGAAGCAGACTTGAAAAGTGTAGGGCTTTCCCTCCGGCACCTGCACAAGCATCAAGCACACGAATCTTATTCGAGGTGATATTTGCAAATGGTGCGACAAGCTGACTCGCTTCGTCTTGGATCTCAAACAAGCCCTGTTTGAACGGTTCTAAGTCCCAAACGTTAATTCGTTTTGAAAGTATTAATGCATCCTCGGCTA
>JBBRNY010000166.1:0-2760 GCA_038229915.1 Kapaibacterium sp. (SeqCode)
ACAATTTAGCAAGTTTGTCATCCTGAGCCCAGCGAAGGATCTAAACTTTAAGATTATACTAAATCCGAGGTGTAGAGAAAAACTTCAAACTCAGATACTCTGTCCCAGGACTCACGTCCTGGGCTAAATAATATTTTCTCTACGAGAAATTAGTCCCGTCAGGGGCGACAATATTTTGCCCAGGACGTGAGTCCTGGGATCATCCTTGGGTTTTTTGAGATAACAGTAATGTTTACATCGAATGGGTGTTTGAGAGCTTGCCCCGTATATACCCGGGACACATTTATGGATATTAATCAGTTCAAAGAGTTTTTCGAGCAAACTGCGACCGAGCACGTTGTTATGGACACCGACTTTACGATCGTGGCTGCATCAGACTCATACTTAAAAGTCGCGATGCGGTCGAGAGAGAATACCATCGGTCGAAATGTTTTTGATGTTTTTCCTGATAATCCCAATGATGTCAGTGCCGATGGGGTAAGTATTATCCGAGGGTCGTTTGATCGTGTTTTAAAACATCGATCGGTGGTTACACTACCCGTTGTGAAGTATGATATTACCAGACCAGAATCAGAAGGCGGTGGCTTTGTCACAAAATATTGGCAACCAACCAACACTCCGGTCTTTGATGAGCATCATCAAGTGAAATATATTATTACGACTGTAGTCGATATAACCGAAAACCAGGCGCTGACCTTCCAAAATGAAGAAAAAGAAGCGCGCGCCGCAGAGTTGGTAGTCGCCAACAAAGAACTTGCATTCCAGAACGAGGAAAAAGAAAAACGTGCCGAAGAGTTGATGGCTGCGAATAAAGAATTAGAAATGTTTGTACACATTTCCAGTCACGACTTGCAGGAGCCACTGCGGAAACTGCAAATAGCGGCTTCAAGAATTGAAGATCACGATTGCGAAAAAATAACTGAAAACGGTAAAGATCAATTTAAGCGAATGAAAGAAGCGGCGCACAGTATGCAAACGCTTATCGAGGACATTCTGACGTATGCGACCGCAACGAAAGAACCACCCGTTATAGAGCACAGCGATCTTAATACGATCATCGAGGAAGTAATAGCGGGATATAAGGAGATCATAGACGAAAAACAAGCGGAGATCGATGTTTCAGAATTGTGCGAAGTCAAGGTCATCCCCTTTCACTTTCGCCAGTTGATGCAGAACTTGATCGGCAATGCGCTCAAGTTTACCAGCCCTGATAGAAAGCCTGTTATCTTTATCAAAAGCCTGAATATTACCTACAGCAAAAAGAACAATATAAAACTGACACCTGGGAAGGAATATTGCCATATTACTGTTGCTGACAATGGAATCGGGTTTGAACCCCGGTACAGTGAAAAGATATTTGAGGTATTCCAACGCCTTCATGGCAAAGAACAATATAACGGCACAGGCATGGGACTTGCTATTGTGAAAAAAATTGTCGAGAGCCAGCATGGTGTTATTATTGCGACCGGCGCCTTAGGAAAGGGCGCAACGTTTGAGATCTATATTCCATCAACCTAAGTTTTATACCCATACATCATAGCCACGATGAGCAACGCCCCATTACAGATCGTTCTTGCAGAAGATGACCAAAGTGATCGCATCAATTTTATTGAAGCGTTAGCTGAGTCGCGCATCAAAACAAATGTCAATATCGTCAATGACGGTGAAGATCTATTGAAGTACCTCGAGAAAAAGAATGCCGTTTTGCCGGATATTCTGTTTCTCGATCTGAATATGCCTCGTAAGAATGGCATAGAATGTTTGAAAGAAATACGCGAGAACGAAAAATTTAAGAATATTGCCGTTGCGATCTACTCGACCTCCTCGACCGAACAAGATGTGATGGATACATTTTTGCAGGGAGCAAATGTGTACATCAGAAAACCGAATGATTTTGCCAAACTCAAAGAAGCATTAGATACTGTCGTTCGCGCAGCATCGATGTATCGCGACCCGCCGTTCAATATCTCAAATTTTGTGCTGAGGATCGATTAGAACGATCAATTATTTGGTTATCATTGCATACGCTGTGATCGCCGTAATAGTTGCGATCACGAACATCACCACCACGAGCATACACCCACGCGAGGTTCTCGAATAAACACGATTATAGGCGGCTTTTTTCGGATCAGTAAGCCAACCCCACCCACGCGGAGCCTTGAACCCAAGATTTTGGCGCACATATCGCTTCAGCGAAGTCCGCGCCGCGACACGTTTTTTCAGCGATGGTTTTCGGTATCCGAATTTCATACTACAGAGAATGATTTTTTCATTGGTTTCATCCCCGTAGGGGTTGTTTTTTCGAGCAATCCCGCCCCATTGAAATAGCGGTCTATGCAGTTGCCGTCGCCGAGCGGCTCTGAGGATGGAGAATATTTAATCGTGTCATTCTGAGCGACGAGCGAAGAATCTGAGCTTGAAGTTTTATCTAAACAGCGGATTTGTCATAATCTTAAAGGTAAGATCCTTCGCCGGGCTCAGGATGACAGAGTGGAATTTTTCGTCACCACATAAAAAGCAAAAGGCGTGTCATTCTGAGGGAGCAATCGAAAACTTATCTCAAACGCGAAATCCCCGCGACCGAAGAATCTCCGTTAGTACAAGACATCAAGTTTAGACAAACCGAGATCCTTCGTTGGGCTCTGGATGACAGGGTGGAAGAATTGTAATCCCGCCCACCATTGAAATGGTGGGCTATGTTGTTGCCGTCGCTGAGGCGACTCTGGGATGACGAATTTTTAAGCCTGTCATTCTGAGGGA
>JBBRNY010000167.1:0-2735 GCA_038229915.1 Kapaibacterium sp. (SeqCode)
GCGATAAATGGAATTCCCGAACCAGTTATATCTCCACAAGCATGAATATTGCTTCCAAAATTTTTTATAGAGCCGTAATTACCAAAATCAAGTAAACGCGGTGATTTTATTCGATAGAATGCATGCGCTGGGTCTAAAGGATATGTTCCGAAATCTGAGCCACCATTAAATATATAAATATTGAGTCCATCAGCTATTAACAAATCAGGGATGCCATCGCCTGTGATGTCTGTAGCATAGACGTTAGTGACTGAAATTCCATTTGTAGTATCACTTAGAAGAACCAGCGAGTCGTCGTGAAGTATTGTATCGTTAGGCAGTAAATATATTTTCTTTTTCCATGCAAGAACAATCATCGGTTTATGGTTGGGTCTAAACTGTGCTATCGCTGTATAATAGTTTGATGCAGGTATTGCCAAAGAATCATCAGGGTAGTTTTTTGCCTTACTTCCAAAATTCTTTCCGCCTTTATACAAAAGTATAAAAGAATGCACAACATCATCTCCAAGCAAGAGCAAGTCTTTTTGTGAATCACCGTCATAATCTAATGCACCTATTAAATAAGGATCGAAATCATGATACCTGAGGGTAATATTAGACTCCGAATCAAGGTATGGGAATGTTGTTCGTCCTTTATGAAACCAGAAGTTATCAACTATTAAGTCACCCACACCATCCGCATCCAGATCAGCATAAACTGTTGGTCTACCAACAACTTGTAAACCTTGAGCCAGTGAGTCAAAGATTAAATTACCACCAAATCGCATGGCACCATAGTTTGAATTTCCACTATAATATGATGTAATCTCAAAATCCTGCCATTCATCGTCATTTTGATACCCTACATTAAGATTTCCTAAAACATCATAGTGATTTCCCCACCCCTCAATTATATCTAAACTATCATTTAAAAATAGCGCATTCGGGTCTGCCGCTTGCGCGAAGGCGGTGGATCTTAGGAGTCCGAGAATTGCGATGATCAGGATGTATCTCATATTCATAAGAGAAAGAACGTATTGGGTTGTAAAATGTCGCAAAAATAACACCGAAGCAGCCTGTCTCGCATTCGGAATTTCTGAAACACATAGGCTTGTATCTGCGTTATATCTGCGGACTCCCATCATCAGGGTTCAACAATTTATGGCACGTTTTTAATCAAAATGCAGGAAAAAGGCATTCTTGACAATTCAACTGTTGTCAAGAACAAGAAACCCCGTTCGCGAACAAGGACTATACTCTATGCACTCGGAGGCATAGCGGTGTTCGGTGTGCTCGTCGCCTGGATCGTGCTGACGTTTTTTGCAAACTCGGTTATTCATTATGTCGTCGAGCCGAAACTCAAACAATTAGTGGTCGATCGTCTCGGCAATCGTTACTCGCTGGAGATGAATAGTATTGCGCTAACCAAAGATCGAGATAGTCTTATTCTGACGGGTGTGCGTATCGTTGATAACGGAAAAACCCTCGAAGGTTCGTTCGATAGTTCAGGACATAATTTTGGCGTAAGCACTCCGCTCGATAGGCTCACGACCGATACGGTGATGATCGCGAAGCTTGATTATTGGAAACTGATCTTTCAGAAAGGTCTTTTTGCAGGCACGATCACTATTCGCTCGCCAAAAATATATTTACGCCCCGGTACGCTTCCGAAGTTTGCCGAAAATACCGATCTTCTGCCAAGTTTCCTTCCGGCGGTATCATCGAAAATTATCAAAGTCGAAAACGCGATGGTGTATATGTCCGATGCGGGACCCGATACCAACGTCATAAACTATCAGCACGTCAAAGATGGCTTGGGCGAGCATCGTAGTGGAATGCTCGTAAAAAAAGCATCGCTTGAGTTTCGCGATTTTTATCTTGACGAGAAAACCTATAAGCAAGCGGCACTGACATTCTTTTGCAAAAGTGCCACCTTCGCTGCCGAGGATATTTCGCACGTCGATTCCGCAGGTGTCAGCGATATATCCGTTGCGAGTGTCAATGGCGACTTGATCGATTCATCGATGAGCGTGCACGGTGTTATTGCGACAAAACCGATAGACGAAGTACGCCGCGTCGAGGTGAAGCAAGTAGTGTTTAGTGGGCTGGATTGGTATCAAGCACTTGCCGGCAAAGGTCTTCACGGCAGAACGGTTTCGATCACCGATCCGCATATCTATTTGCAAGACATCGCAGAAATTCGTCCGCATCCGTCGGTGCATCTCAGTTCGTCCGATCTTATTCCGTTGCCGAGCTTACTGCCCGATGTGACGCTCGATAATATCGACATCGCCGGCGCCGAGATCTATGCGATGCTGCCGGAAACAAAAAGTGTGAGTTCGCTCAAGCGCATCAAGATGAATTTGAACGGCTTTCAACTCGATCACTCTACTCCGTTCGTCAATGTCTCGACGTTCTTTAGCAAGAGCGCACATTTTAACACTGATGGTGAGAACACGATCAGTACTTCGCTCGGGAAACTTCGCATCGGCAACGTGCGCGGCACCGAAAAAACAATTGGTGTCTCGAATATTTCTTTAGACCCGAACTTCACGTTGTTAAAGCAAGTGAAGTTGAAGTCGGTCGATATTAATGGCGTTGATCTTTGGAAACTGTTGATGCGCGAAGGTTTCTTTTGCGCAAGCGTAAATGTGAAATCACCCACAATCTATCTTGGCAATAAAACGACACCGCCGATCGCCAGTCTCGATTCGCTCTTGAAAGTTGATCCGCTCGCGTTGATCCGCAACGTTAAA
>JBBRNY010000168.1:0-2512 GCA_038229915.1 Kapaibacterium sp. (SeqCode)
GGTTATATGTTCGTGCAAAATGTCTATAATCCGACGATAGATATGCAGTATCTTCAGAGACCAAACAAATATTAATCTGGGTTGCCGACCCCCAGCGTATTTCGCCCCCAGGTCCAGTAACATTGGAGATTGTCCACTGCGAGTATATTGACAGTGGGCAACATACCACTAAAAATAATACTGTATAGATATAACGAATTATTTTCATGTAAATAATCACTATTTATTCTGTCTTAGAAGGAGTTACCATTTGATTTGGTTTCCAAAAATGCCGTTCCATATCCACTCGCTCTCCTTTGAATGTTACCCCTTCACGTTCGAGCAAGTACCGCATCCGTTTATAGCCGCCGAATTTGTGTGCGGCGCTTAAAGCTCCTATTCTATTGATGACTCGGTGCGGGTGAATGCCCATATCTTCGGGCACAGCCCCCAGCGCATACCCAACCATCCGAGACGATCCTTTTGAACCAAGAAATTCGGCAATAGCACCATAGGTCGTCACTTTTCCTTCGGGTATCTGCGCAACGATCTCATAGACGCGGACATAGAAATCATTGGCGCGAGTCTTTGCGGCGGTATTTTTGCTTACAGCAACATCAAAGTAATCAGGTTGTTGTTGTTTCTTCATACTAAGTACACTTTTTTACACGTTGTTTTGAGTGCCCCATTTCGTATAGCGATCGTTGGTAGTGGTGTAAGCGGCTTGAGCGCAGGTATCGAGCTTGCAATGATGCAAACCGAACGTCGCCTTGATATTACCATATTTGACGAACGAGCTACCCCTGGCGGTAGGACACGATCATTTGTCGAAAAAAATACCGGCGACATCATTGACAATGGTCAACACCTGATGATGGGTTGTTATACTTCAACGCTCAGATATGCGTCGCAGATCGGAACATCATCGAAACTTTCGTTACTCAGCCCGCTCCAGATCCCCTTCTATCAAAAACATATCGGTACGATTGGTTCGTTGCAGGTATCATCAACACTTCCAGTCCCTGCCAATTTGTTATTTGGTATTCTTTCAAGCGATCTACTTGCCACTTATGAGAAACTCGCCGCTCTTCGCTTTGGTGGCGGTGTGATGCTCTTCAGTTATGACAAGCGATTTGCTAATAGCTCCTGCAAAGAACTGTTTTCTGCAACCCATCAACCGGAAACATTAATAAAAAAACTGTGGGAGCCGATCATCCTCGCTACGCTCAATGCAAGCATCGAGCAAGCCAGTGCTCAACTTTTTCTAAATACCTTACGTACTGTTTTTTTGATGAATCGTAAATATTCATCGATATTAATGCCAACCGTCGGACTTTCTGAATTACTGATCGACCCTGCGATCACATTACTGCAATCAATGGGACACCGGTTTCAAACCGGCAAACAGATCGTTGCAGCGCACGAGCAAAGCGGAGTAGTCTATCTGAGTGTTGATGGTATAAGTGGATACGATACCTTTGATGCACTCATTATTGCGGCATCGCCAATGCCCCAATGGGCATCAGAATTTATTCCTCAAACATCAGTCCCGGATTTTTCTCCTATCGTCAATGTCTATCTTTGGCTCGATAAAAAGATCGTTCATCATCCGATAAACGGATTCATCGATACCGATCTGCAATGGTGTTTCCCGAAAACAAGCAAATACTCAAAGCAGCTTGTTGCGTGTACGATTAGCGCGGCTGATGAAATGGCTGAGCAAGAATCAAATCAGATCGTCAATACGATCTCCGATGATCTGTTTGCATCGGTTGGAAGTTCTGCCCAGATCAACCATTCAGTAGTACTCAAAGAAAAGCGAGCGACTTATTTAATGACCCCTCATTCACAACAAGACCGTCCTACAATTCAGACTCGATTTCATAATATTCAATGCGCTTCAGACCTTGCCCAGAATGCCTTGCCGATGACTATTGAGGGGGCTATTCGTAATGGGCAACGCGCGGCTCGGAATTTATTTAACGACCTTTAACTGTTGGGTGTTCTTCGTAAGTCTGTTGTATACGTTTGACGCAAGGAAACCCAATGGGAATCAATGCGTAGGATGAATCCCCCGAGAGTATTTCATAAGCTACTAAAGATCACTGACATCGAATATGAGCACAACTGCCACTGACCCAAAACTCGAAGCATTCAAACAAAAAGGACGCCGCAAAAGTATGCGCAAATGGATTACTATTATTGTGATCTTGCTTATCGCAAGCGCGGGTACTTATTACTACTTTACAAAAGCCGACGAGCAACCGCAGATTGCGATACGCTACGCAACTATCGAACGCGGAGATATTATCAAGTCTATTAGTGCCACGGGCACTATCCAAGCTACAAAGACCGTGCAAGTGGGATCGCAGGTCTCGGGCACGGTCAAAGCTCTCTTTGCAGATTTCAATTCTAAAGTGAAAAAAGGCGAACTCGTTGCAGTGATCGATCCTACGTTCTACGAAGCCGCTGTTAAGCAATCACAAGCCAATTATGAAAAAGCATTAGCTGATCAGAACAAGACCAAGCGCGA
>JBBRNY010000169.1:0-2459 GCA_038229915.1 Kapaibacterium sp. (SeqCode)
CTGGTCTCGATACAAAATAGATCAGCACCACCATCAAACAATCCGAGCAATTGCGTATAGTATGTTTCGCGCATCGCATCGAAAGTAATATGTCCGAGCGATGGAAGTTTTGTGGTAGGTCCGATAGAACCCGCAACAAAACGCGGTTTCGACGGTGTAGAATATTCCTTCGCGATCTTCGAGGCAAGCTCTGCAGCTTTTTTCGAAAGGTCATAGCCCAAATGTTCGAGGTTATACTCGGCAAGGACGATCGGCATCGAACCGAACGTGTCGGTCTCGATCACATCGGCACCGGCTTCGAGATAGTCTTTATGTACTAGCTCGACAGCAGAAGGTTTGGTGATCACCAAATATTCATTACAGCCAGCATATTCCTCGCCGCCAAAATCATCGGCGGTCAAGTTCTGGGTCTGCAAATGCGTCCCGGTCGCTCCATCAAAAACGATCGGTCGCTCACGAAGTAATTCTAAGAATGTCATAGTATTGTTTTACAACCCAATAAACAAATAGAAGTTCATTTTGGGTCATTGACAATCCTATTGCTTATTAGTTTACCCGATCACGCGATAGACCATCCACTTTTGTGTGCCAGGGATGATAAATGGAGCGAGAGCATCAGAATGTTCTTTGAATTGTGGTTGGCTCATACCCGCGAGGGCGGCTTCGAAATCGGCGAGGGATTCGAAGAGATATTCATCGATAATGTGTGATGCGGTGTCGCCAATATGCCCAACAAGCAAACGCGTGCTCTTAACTCGTTTGAACTCGCTCGAACGCAGTTTCTCAGCACCCCATGCGTTCATTATTTCAACAACTTGCTTTTGCTTCCCGTAGGGTATTTCGAGGTGCCATTGGCAGAGGTACATAAGAACTCCTTCTATGTGATGTATGAATGAGCTTTGGCAACATTGCCATTTAAAAAAACGTTGAAGTAATTCCTACGATCATACTATCGTGCGAGTATGACTGCACGTGCTACTCTCTTCCAATTGTTACCTTGTATCGTTATAAAATACGCCCCGGGTGAAAGCAGAGCAGAGCCAAGCTCAAGAATATTTTTTCCTTGAAGGATCTGTTGATTTTTTTGAAGAACAACAACACCGGTCTCCGTTGCTACTCGCACTTCGATGTCTTCGTTATTTGATGTGCTCACCACACACTTGATCGAGTGCTCGGTAGGATTTGGGAAAACATCGACGGAGGCGGAAAATAAAATATCACTATCGTGGGAAGAGTATTTTTCGGGGTCTATTTCTATTTCGGAAGATTTGAAAGGATCACTGAGCGCAACAATAAGCTGATGCTGTGTCGTATCAAATGCCCATCCTTCGGCAGACGAATGATAGAGACTATCTAACGGAACGCTCCGAAGCGAGAGATGGTCATATCGTACTGCGGCGACGGGACTCTCTAAACAATGGAAAATGAAATATCCACGACGTTTCTTAATTTGGTAATTTCCACTTTGTTGACCAATTAAAATACTTTCGACACCTTTTTTAAAAAGATGTGAATACGGTATCTTTGCGTACATCCCTTTTTCATAATCGTAGGTGTTAAAATCGTCTTCATAATATGTGAGCGAATCAGTGCCTGAGCCATAGATATGAAAGCGAATATCACGAAAGGCATTACTATCGAGAGTGTATCTGCCATAGTCGCGCTCTGGTATAATAGAGCCCCACTTCATCAAGATAGGGATGTGTTCGAGCCCTGCATCAAGAGTGACTTCCGACCCGCCGACGATAATACTATCATCCCAGTAATTGACCCATTTTCCTGATGGGAGATTAAACGTTGCCGTTCGAACAAGCGAATCGACGACAGGCGCTACGGCAATGCTCGGACCAAATTGAAATGCGCGAGTTTCTTGATGCAAAGAAAACTCATCCGGATGATCAATGATAAAGGGACGCACCGGTGGAAGGCCTTCATCAGCAAATGTGCGAAAGAGTCCATACGTATATGGCAGTAAGGTATATCGTAGTCGAATATATTCGCTGCAAATGCGCTCCGCATTCGCCCCGTACAACCACGGCTCGCGCTGTTTATCGTACACGCTGTGTATCCGAAAGAACGGGACGAAAGCACCGAGTTGGATCCAACGAATCGACCGATTCGAATATGCCGGTAGAATGAAATGCCGAATCAATGATCACGCTCGGCGAGTCTTCTCTGCCGCTAACGAGATATGCCATTTCAAATGTCCTGTCATTCACACAAGTGAAGAGCAGTGCATCATTCCCGCGCTGAACCCTGACCGAGTGCTGGGCAAGGACATTCGACACAGTGCATACTATGAAAAAAACAAGCGAACAGAATACCCTGCCATCGAACCGTTTTGTGTGCATATCAGGAGGTGTATTATTTCATAAATACCTCGCACAAAGATACGGTATTCTTGTTTGATAGCAGTATAATTTTTAATGAGATGGCGCATCTTCAGGCGAAAAAATCAC
>JBBRNY010000170.1:0-2358 GCA_038229915.1 Kapaibacterium sp. (SeqCode)
CCCCATCTGAGCAACACTCATCATCACCTATGAATGCAGAATTTGACCAAGGTGGTTCAATTCCGGATTCGGATCTACCCTTTTAATATTCTATCGTGCAACAACAACGAAACACCAACTTCAAAGTAGGCATTACTGTTTTAGTCGGGCTGGCAGTGTTGATCTTTGGAATAGGTTGGGCAAAGAGTTGGAATTTTAACAATGCGCAACATTATCTCACCGCAAGTTTCCCGACCGTGTCGGGTCTCGAGCGTGGCGATGGCGTCTTTATAAATGGCGTGCGGCATGGTGTTGTTGATCAGATCACCGAGACAGCTAACGGTGTTATCCTCGTTCGGATGGCACTGACCGATGCACAACCGATCCATCGTGACGC
This sequence comes from Kapaibacterium sp. (SeqCode), assembly GCA_038229915.1. GTDB lineage: Bacteria > Bacteroidota > Ignavibacteria > Palsa-1295 > Palsa-1295 > JAFDZW01. The sequence continues at coordinate 377 of JBBRNY010000170.1, forward strand.
ATCGGCTATCATTTCGATGCTCGAACTGATGGGCGGCAAAAAAGTTGATATTAGCCCTGGCGCGAACGGTAATTTCGATCTCAAACGTGATACCCTTATCGGTACTGCCGGTGGTGATATTAGCTCATTGATCAGTTTTGCCAATTCGCTTGCGCCGTCTATTGATCTGGTTATTCATAAAGTGGATACCGTGCTCAACTCGGTCAATGATCTCTTTGGCAATGGCGCTCTCAAGCAAAAAACCTATTTGGCGCTTGACAATGCCGCCGCAACGATCGCTGATCTTCGCACCGTCATCAAAGAAAACCGCGAAACACTTTCGAGAACGCTCAATGACGTCGATCGTCTGGCTGTCGAAGGCACCAATGCGATCATTCAAATACGACCGGGTGTCAGCTCAACGCTTGATAGTGTGAAAAATTTTATTCACAGCTCACAAGGTACACTCGCTCGCGCCGATACATTGTTATCGGGCATTAACCAGATCTTAGCCGAAGCGCGAAGCAATAAATCCGTACTCTACAAACTCACCGTTGACAAGGAATTCTCGAACAAGTTAGATTCGATGATCCAGTCGGCAAGTCAGTTTATCCGTCAGATCAAAAAGAACGGTGTGGACGTGAACGTCCATGTGTTTTAGTTTCGAAGAACGTTGTCACTATGAACGTATTGATTACCGGTGCGACCGGTTTTGTCGGTTCACATACCGCCGAGCGATTAATTGCCTCGGGTCATAATGTGCGCGCCCTTGTTCGCAAGAGCTCATCGTTGCAGTGGCTCAAGGATAAGCCGATCGAAATAGCCTACGGCACACTGAGCAACCCCGAATCTCTGCAAGAAGCACTAAAAGATATTGATACCGTGATCCATATTGCCGGTGTGGTCGCAGCAAAGAACCGATTAGCGTTTTATGAAGGCAACCATATTGCAACGCGCGGTCTGCTCGAAGCCTGCAAAGAATATGGCACGATAAAACGTTTTATTTTTATTTCGAGTCAAACTGCCGGTGGTCCGTCGCTCGATGGCATACCGGTGACCGAAGAAACGCCGCCGCATCCTATCACGACCTATGGTCGCTCAAAGCTCGCCGCCGAAGAAGAGTGCAAGAATTTTGAGCAATATTTCCCGGTCACGATCCTGAGACTGCCGGCGATCTACGGACCACGTGATACGGCAACATTGTCATTCTTCCAAGCAATAGGTCGTCGTATCAAACCGCTGATCGGCTTTAAAAATAAATTTGTTAATCTGTGTTATGTCGGCGATATTGCACTGGCCATTGAGTGTGCAATGCTCTCGCCCACCGCCGCGAATAGATTATATTATATTGGAAGCAAAGAAAATTATAGCTGGCATGAGCTTTCGGGTATTGCGGCGGAAGTAATGAAAAAGCGTGGTGTCTTTATTCGCATTCCCCATAGCATCGTCGCAACGATCGCTGGGATGTCTGAATTGCTTTCCGTATTCAAAACAAGACCAAGTGTGCTCAATTGGGAAAAACGTCTTGATATGACAGCACAATACTGGACGTGTAGTATTGAGCGCGCCGAGAGAGAATTGGGTTACACGCCCCAAGTATCGATACAACAGGGCTTCAGCGAAACAGTAGAATGGTATCGAGAAAAGAAGTGGCTCTAAGATAGACTACAAATTTAGTCGTATATTTACATTCGTTCTTTTGAAAAGTGTACCGCAAGCCCCTGCTTTACTTTCGTAGAGCAGGGCACCAAGATTCCGTCTTCCCCACTAAGAATAATGGTCGGCTTGCGGAAAACAGAGCAGTAACTATCGGTTACTGCTCTGTTTTGATTTTGGGACACTTGTTTTATGGTCAAGCAAATAGTGTGCCACCGATGTAGATTTTTCTACTCATGTTGTGATATAAATTTTGGTGCGGATCGGCTAAACTCAACCAATGCTGTCATTCTGAGCACCTGCGAAGAATGACAATTGCTTATCGCTAAAGTATCTGCCAAAAAAAA
>JBBRNY010000171.1:0-2238 GCA_038229915.1 Kapaibacterium sp. (SeqCode)
AACCCATTTAGTGACGAAACAACATTGCAATTCCATCTCGACGATGCGCTGATGTTAAAGATAGAGGTTATTGATCTACTCGGTAATACACTTTACGCCGAGACCCGCTTCTTCAACTCAGGCGAAGCAGGCTGGACGCTCAACGGCAAGACCCTTCCGCAAGGCTCGCTTTATGCAAGGGTATCAAGCATCGGCGGTGCTGTGAGAACGATAAAGCTGATAAAGGAGTAGTTTAGCGATCATATTTTAAAAAAGGCGGCAATGATTTTGTCGCCTTTTTTTGTTTTTAGGGTATGACAACAAGACACCCCATCATCAATGGCATGAGCACTCTCGGCGAAGCGGAGCTTCGTGATGTGATCGACCCGTTTCATCGCACGGTGATCGCTCAGGTGAGTTATGCGAGCAAAGCACAAGCTGATGAAGCCATTGCTGCTGCCCACAATGTTTTTCATCAAAACAAATTATCTGCCGACCAGCGATCAGAGATATTACACAATGCTTCGCTGATGCTTGCCGATCTGAGCGAAGAAGTTGCGCGGACGATCACCGCAGAATCAGGAAAGCCGATCACCTATTCCCGCATCGAAGTTGATCGTGCTGTCTTTACGCTAAAAGCATCAGCAGAAGCCGCAAAAACATTTCATGACGACCTACAAATAGATCTCAGCGATGCGCCGGGCGGAAAAGGGAAGCGTGTATCGGTTCGGTATTTTCCGGCAGGAGTGCTTGCGGCTATCACGCCGTTCAATTTTCCGTTGAATTTGGTAATCCATAAAGTCGCACCGGCTATCGCTTGCGGGTGCCCGGTCGTACTCAAGCCCTCACCGCAAACTCCGCTGACTGCTTTGATGCTTGCAGATATTTTACATCAATGTGATCTGCCAGATGGGTGGCTCAGTGTCGTGCCATGCGAGAATGATATTGCCGAAAGCATAGTAACCGATGATCGCATCAAGGTTCTATCGTTTACCGGAAGTGCTGTGGTAGGGTGGAAGTTAAAATCACTCGTGCCTAAGAAGAAAGTGACGCTCGAACTTGGAGGGAATGGAGCGGTGATCGTGGATAATGTTGACGATTGGGACTCGCTCATTGCTTCGCTTTGCACATCGGCGTTTTATTATGCAGGTCAAGTTTGCATTAGTCTTCAGCGCTTGTTCGTCAAACGCGAATGGTATGAGGAGTTACTTCAACGGTTCATAGTAGCCGCAAAAGCGCTTCCGGTAGGTGACCCAATGCGTGAAGATGTGGTCGTGGGACCAATGATCAATGAAACAGCATCACAAAAAGTATGGGGATGGGTAGAATCGGCTATCAGATCAGGTGCAATTAAACATACCGGTGAATATCAAAAACCGAATATTATTACGCCGACTATACTGACGAATGTCAGTCCCGATGCTGAGCTATCATGCGAAGAAGCATTCGCTCCGGTCGTGATCGTCGAGCCATACGACTCATTCGAGGCTGTTATTGATCGGGTAAATTCGAGCAAGTATGGGCTTCAGGTTGGAGTATTTACTAGCGACGAGGAGAAGATCAAGCTTGCCTATGAACGACTCGAAGTCGGGGGCGTAATTATCAATAATACCAACACGTTCCGGATAGACACAATGCCGTATGGTGGGGTGAAAGACTCGGGTTTTGGTCGCGAGGGTGTTCTCTGGGCAATGCAGGAAATGTGCGAGCCGAAGGTACTGGTTCGTTAAAGGCAGAATTACGAAATTTTTCTTGTAGATTTTTGTTTCACTGGCTCGAAAATGAGTCGGAGACTCTGTTTCGGAGCTTCATAGTTGTCGCTCTAACAGACATCCTTCGGCAGATAATCACTTACAAAAACAGTATAAAACTATGGTAAAATTACGTCTAGCCAAACAGGGACGCAAAAAGCTCCCGATCTTCAAATTGGTAGCTGCAGATGCTCGCGCACGCCGCGATGGTCGTTTTGTCGAAGCATTAGGTCAGTATCGCCCAAAGAACGAAGTTGGTAACAAGCTCATCCTCAACGAAGAGCGCATTATGCATTGGCTCCGCGTCGGTGCACAGCCAACGACCACCGTTCGTTCGATCCTTTCATCTGAAGGCATCCTACTGAAATTCCATCTCGAGAAAAAGAAGATCGAACCAGCTCGCGCTGAAGAAATTTTTAATAACTGGAAAGCACAGAAAGTAGCTGCCGCAGAAAAGAAAACTGCGAAGGTTACGATCTCTGCAAAACAGAAGAAGGCTGCTGAGACC
>JBBRNY010000172.1:0-2235 GCA_038229915.1 Kapaibacterium sp. (SeqCode)
AACTTGTCCCTGAGCTCGGGCTTGGAAGAGCAATAAATGATCGGCTTAGAAGAGCGGCAGCATAAACAGTTGCCGAAAAAATAAAACATCAATATGATGGGATATATTAGAATGCTCTGATGAGTAATTCAAGCGCGAAACATTGGATTAGCCCAAGAGGGAAGATTTTGTTGGTAACTTTGCACAGAAATTTTATACACTTCATTCAATAATGGCTACAAAAACACCAATTACGGTTGCTCGCGGAGACGGTATCGGACCGGAGATCATGCAGGCGACACTTGATATTATCCTCGGCGCAGGCGCACAGCTCGACATCGAAGAGATCGAGATCGGCGAACAGCTCTATCTTAAAGGTATTACTACCGGCATCGAGCCGAGCGCATGGGATTCGCTCCGTCGTACCAAAGTGTTCCTAAAAGCTCCGATCACCACGCCTCAGGGCGGTGGATATAAGAGCTTGAATGTCACGGCTCGTAAAGTGTTAGGGCTCTATGCCAACGTTCGTCCGTGTGTAAGCTACGCGCCGTATGTTGCGACAAAGCATCCGATAATGAATGTAGTGATCGTGCGTGAGAACGAGGAAGATCTTTACGCAGGTATCGAGCATCGCCAGACCAATCAAGTCTATCAAGCATTGAAGCTTATCTCGCGTCCGGGTTCGGAAAAGATCGTGCGTTATGCGTTTGAATACGCCCGCACCAATGGGCGCAAGAAAGTTACTTGCTTCGTAAAAGATAATATTATGAAGCTGACCGACGGACTCTTTCACAAAGTGTTCGACGAAATTTCAGTCGAGTATCCTGATATTGTTGCCGATCATTGGATCGTGGATATTGGTGCGGCAAAGCTTGCCGACACTCCTGAAAATTTTGATGTCATCGTAATGCCAAATCTTTATGGTGATATTCTTTCTGACGTTGCCGCACAGATCGCCGGTTCGGTTGGTCTTGCAGGTTCGGCAAATATCGGTGAAGCCGCTTCGATGTTCGAAGCAATTCACGGCTCGGCACCGCGTCGTGCAGGGCAGAATCTTGCAAACCCATCTGGATTATTGCTTGGTGCAGTGATGATGCTCGTGCACATCGGACAAAACGATGTTGCCGAAAAAGTACACAACGCTTGGCTCAAGACACTTGAAGATGGCGTGCATACTTATGATATTTTCAAAGAAGGTGTCAGTAAAGAAAAAGTCGGCACGAAAGAATTTGCGCAAGCAGTGATCGCACGTCTCGGACAAAAACCTTCGATGCTCAAACCAGCAGATTATAGCAAAGCAAACGAAGCAATGAAACTTGGTGTGACGGCAAAGTCGGCATACAAAGCGAAAAAAGAATTGTTCGGCGTTGATATTTTTCTTGACTATAGCGGCGAGAACCCTGCAAAGGTCGGAGCTGATATTACTCCGCTGACATCAGGAAATCTTGCTCTCAATATCGTTGAGAACAAAGGCGTCAAAGTGTTTCCGAATGCACAGCCTGCACAATCGTACACCGATTTCTGGCGTTGCCGTTTCTTGACTACTGATAATAAACCTTGCGAGTACAAGCAAGTGCTCGAAGTTATCGGCAAGATCAGCGCAGCTGGATATGATGTCGTAAAAACAGAGAACCTATCGAGCTTCGACGGCGAAGCAGGGTACTCAGGCTTACACGGATAATATATCGTTGAAATAAAAAAATCCCCTGAGTACGAAATGTACTCAGGGGATTTTTATTTATGGCAATTTCTTTAAGGTATAACCGTTGTTAAGATATTTGAACCTTCTCCACAACCACTGTATACGGTATTCTTTTGTGTTATATCATAGTATTGAAATACCAAATAGCATGGATAAGCTCTAATGTAGGCAGTATCACCACTATGAAAGCCAGTAAGAAATCCTAAATTATTTATTGGGAAAGAGCTTGAAAAATCAGCGGATGAATCTTTATATTCTACGTGTGAAGTCACAACATAATTTATAAAGTCAGTCGAGCTGAGTGTAGCTGCTATACTTGGAGGATCTGTCAAATAGTTCTTTTGTTTATTTACAATATAAATATTTTTTGACCCAGAGGGAAATTTTGTTCCATTCGAATGTGAATAAAGTCTGCCAACACCGTTGCCTACCGAAAAAACAATGCTATCGAAGATAATTTTAAAAGTAGCTGTTTCTGCAAGCTGTGTCTTTCCGGTAGTATTAAATGGAGATATTCCTCCTCCAACAAATGAAAAGGAGGTATTTTTCCATGT
>JBBRNY010000173.1:0-2182 GCA_038229915.1 Kapaibacterium sp. (SeqCode)
CTCATTACTGCCGCGACACCTTTTGCAAGTTTCAGATCAATGATCGCTTTTGCGAGATCATCAGACGAGCGAATGCCGTCATACGTTTCTTCGATCGCCTCGGCAGCACCCTCGGTTATGCCGGTTGAGTAACTCACATCAAATGGAAATTTCCCGTAGCGAGAGAGCATCACATGAACAAGCTCATGTTTCAGTGAGCCAAGATTTTCTTTGGCGATATGCAATTCATTCCGCCACGGTTTTGAGATGCTCGCGCTTTTGGTGCCGACGTATTTATCGAGTTCGGTTACTGATGGATAGAGGTAGATCTCTATCGGTGTTTGTGTCGGCAGATGATAGAATGCGATGATCGAATCGCGATAGAAGCCAACTTGTTTGCGTAAAAAAAATACTTCATCGCTTGTCAGAGAATTGGGTTTGTAGTGAATCGTGATATTTTCGACCAATAGGGCAGACGACAGTTCTTGTTCGACGAGACCGGTTGTTTCGATGATGTTCAGTTGGGATGGAATAACCACCAACGCGAAAATAAGTAGCGCGGCGGTTTGGATGATCGGCACGAAAACAGAGATAATACCTTTCCAAGTATTTCGGGTATTACGATCATCACGCGCCGCAAAAAATGAAACGGCGGCAACGAGTAGCACGACCAATCGCGACCACCAATACGCATTCCCTAACTCCATCGCTTCGTCCCACACAAAGCCCGGGAAATAACCATATTGCCAGCCGTAGGTAAAGATCTGCGGTCCGAAATATCCAGGGAGCAAACTCACGACCAGCCAAGCCACCCACGAAATAATTACTAATGAGATCCGCGATCTATTACTCTTCGCTTTTAGCCCGATCGGCGCGCCGAGCAATATGGCGATGAGTGCCGTCAGTGGCACGATCTCTATATAGAAGACGATGCCGTCAATTAAAGAGCAATTAGGGATGAAGATCGCTGATAGGAGTGATGTGACCAGCGGAATGGATATATAAAGACAGCACTCTTGTGCAATAATACCGAGCAGACGTAATTTACTTGTATCTATGGTACTTGCGCGTTTTGAAGCGACCAGCATACAGAAAAGGCTCGTCGCAAGCGCGGTGAGCGATGAATACTCGAAACCCAGCGTCCGGAAGAGCGGACTCGCGAAGAGAATAATGGCGAGCGAGGCGCCGAAATGATAAAAAAAACCGCTTCGGTATCGTTTGAGCATTGCCTGGGTTAGTACACTTCTGATGACACATGCAAAAATACTCCGTAACTTTGCACAATATTCAACAAGTTAATACAATAGAATGTCAGCAAACGTTATCGTTACCATTTCCTATCCTGTCAAACTTGACAAGATCGCCCAGTACCAGCATCTCGTCGATCAGTTCATCCGTTCGGTGAACGAAACCCAGACGACGCTCACGGTGTCGCTTTATGCATCAGACGAAAAGGCCAACGGCTTTGTCGAAGTCTATGAATGCAGCAACAACGAGAGCTTCGATAACCTCGAAGATAACTACGACGAGCCAACTCGTGAGTTGGTCGTAGCGATCAGCGACTGTATCGAAGAACGCCAGACGATCCGCACGCTCAGCAAGCGCATCGGGTAAGAAGCGCGGGTTCGCTCACGCGGAACGCCCCGCCCATACGGGCTGTTAATACGCACCCCAAAAGGGCAATTGGCGCAGTTGGTTAGCGCGTTTCCTTGACATGGAAAAGGTCACAGGTTCGAATCCTGTATTGCCCACTGTAAAGTGTAAAAAAAAGCTGAAGCGAGAGCTTCGGCTTTTTTTTGTTACATTTACTCATCATACCTCCGATAAATAATATATTTTGCCGCAAGAACTTTTAAAATAGAACGTGGCTTACCTTAGGATGCTGACTGTATGCCAAACGAACAGGTGAGCCAGTTAGCATGGCAGTTCAACTGATATGGAATGAGTTGAAACCTCGGAAGTTTCTGTGCACGAAATGATGATTACCAAACTCAAAATCACTCTCACTATCATAGCTTTGCTTGTTGTAAGCACTGTTGCTTTCTCACAACATGATAGTGTAATAACCGACACAAATTCTTCGGTAACTCATGCCAATGGGTTTGCAGTGGAACCCTTCCCAGGCGACACTTTATTTTCTATTTACAATAAACTCGGAAGTCTCTCTGCCAAAGAGCGGGCAGAAGCTATTTCCAATCGTATA
>JBBRNY010000174.1:0-1800 GCA_038229915.1 Kapaibacterium sp. (SeqCode)
TCAGAACATTTCAGGATCTTGGCCACGAGGCGCATTTGATCGTTGGTGATTTTACGGCGATGATCGGCGACCCATCAGGCAAACAAAAAACGCGTCCGATGTTAAGCGCCGAAGAAACGAAGCGTAATGCGGAGACCTACGTTGCACAAGTAACAAAAATTCTTTCAACCGATCGGCTCGTCATTCATTACAATAATGATTGGCTTGGTAAAATGTCTTTTACCGACGTGATCAAACTCGCCGGGAGCTATACGGTGAGCCAAATGCTTGAGCGTGAGGATTTTCATAAACGATTTAATGAAGAGCAGCCTATCTCACTTCACGAGCTTCTGTACCCGCTTGCACAAGGTATGGATTCTGTTGCGATCAAATCAGATATCGAGCTTGGCGGCACCGATCAAAAGTTTAACTTGCTTGTGGGCCGTGAATTGCAACGGCATTATAGTCTTGAGCCGCAGTGTATCTTGACAATGCCGTTACTCGAAGGTACTGACGGAGTTCGCAAGATGAGCAAGTCTTATGGCAACTCGGTAAATTTTAGTGATAGTGCCAATGAGATGTTCGGAAAGATTATGTCGATACCGGATGAACTAATGTATCGATATTTTCTTTTGGTGACTTCAGTGAGCGATCTTGATTCGATCAAGAAAGAACTTGAAGATAAAACGGGTAACCCGCGAAATCTGAAAGTACGACTTGCTCAGGAGATCATCAAACGATTTTATGATGAGCAGGCTGCTAATGCAGCGCTCGAACATTTCGAACAACTCTTTGTTCGTAAAGAGACACCGGATAATATTGAAGAATATATTTTGCCGGCAGGTGAGCAACGAATACTGGTCGATCTGATAGCAGAAGCAAAAATGGCTTCGAGCAAAACCGAAGCTCGTCGCTTGATCGAAGGCGGTGGTGTCTCGCTCGACGGAGAGCGAATACACGATGTCAAACACTCGCTTGTTGCTACAGCCGACGGTGTTATACTTAAGGTCGGAAAACGTCGCTTCTTAAAAATAAAAACATAAGAGACGGCGACTGACGGAACCAAATCTTTGTAATTTGCCTAAAGAACGGCGTGAGTTAATTGTATTAGAGATTATCATTTATTATGCTTTGGACACCCGAACTAGCTCAGTTTTTAGAAGATGCACCTTGGCCAGCAACCCGTGATGAACTGGTTGATTATTGCGAACGTATCGGCGCTCCGCCGGCGGTCGTAAAGAACCTTCAAGAGATTGAGGATAATGACGAAGTTTTTGAGTCGATCGAAGAAGTATGGCCAGATTACTCGTCGGAGTCAGACGAATTTTATTACGACGACGAACTGAACGAGTATTGACCTCTCCGAACGCGAGGCGACTCTTTGGGGGCTCCTCACAACGCTCGCCTGCGAGTGGCTCGTTCGTGTTCTCTTTTTTACTGAGTACTATACACTGTGCTGTGACAACGATGATCGTTGTCGTCGTGGCTTTTCTGTTGCTGAGTGCTACGATTGCTCCCGCACAGCAAATGGACCAGAATCGCCTTCGCAAACGCGAGATCGTTGACGTCCGCATCGAAGGCAACAAGAATTTCTCCTCTGCCGAATTACTCAGTATTATTGCAACTCGCCCTTCGGGTGGGCTTGAAAAATTCTTATACTCTATCTATTCCGGTTGGGGCATCCCTGCGCAAATAGCGGATGAGTCGGTTCAGAGTCACGATACCGTGGTGATCTTCTCCTATTATCGAGATCATGGTTACCTCGAAGCCAAAGTAAATTATACGATCAGAGAGTCGCCGGAAAGCGTCGAGCGCTGGCAA
>JBBRNY010000175.1:0-1561 GCA_038229915.1 Kapaibacterium sp. (SeqCode)
GATCAGTTCTTTCCCGGGTTTGCGAACCTCGCTTTGTGGCGGTGCAGTTCGCAGTTGAGTCATTGGTGTAACACTCATTACAGTACTCCTTACTTATTGAGCGTATAACGCTCCTGAGCAATATCAAACAGACGACGCCATAAAAATTTATTAATACCGACAACGACTAAACACAATGCCAGCGTCGAAGCGATCAGCATCGGAATATTTTCTTTTTCACTAGCAAAGCTAATGAGCGCACCGATACCGGTGGCGGTCATTCGTGCTTTGCCGGGCACAACATAATTTTCAGCGACGATAGAAGTATTCCAGGCGCCACCGGATGCCGTGATCATTCCGGTAATGATCGAAGGAAAGATCGCCGGAAGAATAACTTTTTTCCAACGAAGCATTCTTGGCAACGAAAATGTATCCGAGAGTTCGCCAAGATCATTCGGTATCGAACTTGCACCGGCAATCACATTGAAGAGCATATACCATTGTGTGCCAAGCATCATCATCAAGATCGCCCCGATCTCGATCGAGATATGAAACCGCGCGAGCATAATGAGTATTAACGGAAATACCATCGGCGCAGGAAATGACGCCATAAATTGTATCACCGGCTGTAATTTTCTTGAGAGTGAATGATTCATCCCGATCATCGCACCGATAGGGATCGTCCAAGCCGCGGCAAGCACAACGGTAAGAATAATACGACCAAGCGTCGCCGCAGTGCCGATGCCGATGTCAGCCCACTCGCTGGAAGTCAGAGTCGTTGCAAAACTCGTCACCGCACCGAAGACACCATAGATCAGCAACACCGCAAATGCGCCGCCGACAACCCAAGTTAATATTTTTCGTAGCAACGGTTGACGAACATTCACGATAGAGAGGAGTTTCGATGCCGAAGCTTTTGCCGCGTCAAGTTCGCCGCGTTCTTTTCGTTGTGCCGGTGACTCTTCTTTTGCTCGAAGCTTTTCTGAGATCCACTCTACCAATTTAGAGCCTTGAAGAATGTTTAGGATCACCGAGCGTTCTTCCGGACCTTCTTCGACAGAATCTTCCATTCGAAATTTTCGGCTCCAGATGACCAGGGGCCGCCACAATACGCGATCAAGCGAAACGATCATCACGCCCATAGCAACAACACCGGCAACCATTGCCCCGACATTCCCTTTGATAATAGCCTCGCTCATATAGCTACCAACACCGGGCAAACGGAAATCACGATCGCCGAGAGTGAAGGCTTCGCAGATCGTGATAAAAAACCAACCGCCAGCAAACGACATCATCGAATTCCAAACCAGTGGGATGGTACTTGCCGGGAGTTCAAGCTTCAGGAACACCTCTTTTTTACTGAGATAAAAACTCTCCGCTGCATCGCGCATATCACTCGGAATTACTTTCAGCGAGCGATAGAATGCGTAGGTCATATTCCAAACCTGCCCCGTAAAAATCGCAAGCACCGCAACAAGTTCGAGCCCAATATTTGAGTGCGGAAAGATCGCAATAAGCGCGATCGAAAATCCTGGCAAAAAACTCAAGACCGGAATGCTTTGTAAGACATCAAGCAGTGGCA
>JBBRNY010000176.1:0-1533 GCA_038229915.1 Kapaibacterium sp. (SeqCode)
CCCATAGAGTTCAAGGAAATCTGCGACACTGAGTTCTTCGGCACGCTTTGTTAAAAACCCGGTGATGAGCGGCTCAACTTCAGCAAAATGAATATCCTGAAGTTGCTTGAGATTATTTCTGATCATCTTACGCCGCATTGCGAATAGTGTTCTTACTAATTTCGAAAATCTTTTTTCGTCGAAATTCGGTGGTGGTTGTGCGCCGCTTCTTTGGAAATAATTATTCTCAAAATCTAAACGAACCACTGCCGACTCAACCCTCGGTGGCGGGCGAAATGCGGTGGCTTTCACTTTAAAGAGCATCTCGACATTTGCAAAGCATTGCGAGATGACCGATGGAATACCATAAGCTTTTGTCCGTGGCACTCCGGCAAGACGCTCGGCAACTTCGAGTTGAACAAGTAATGTCGCCGAACGGATACAGGCACGTTCATCGAGCAACTTAAAGATAATTGGGCTGGTGATGTAGTAGGGAATATTCCCGACAATGGTCAATTTTTCGTGCCCTTCGAGAAAGGTGTTCAGCACGACCGACATAAAATCTTGATGGACTACTTCGAGTCGCGGATCGGGCAGCTCGGTCTTCAAGACTTCGATCGCACGGTCGTCAAGCTCGAAGGCAATAAGCTTCGAAAGCCTTTGTTTTAGCAGTCTGCGCGTGAGATTGCCCGTTCCGGGTCCGATCTCGATCACGATCTCACCTTCGGGAATTCGGGCAGCTTCGGCGATATCGCGAAGTGTCTTTTCGTCGTGAAGGAAATGCTGTCCGAGTGATTTTTTCGCCTGAAGATGCGCCATCTCATTAAAAATTATACTGCTATCAAACAAGAATACCGTATCTTTGTGCGAGGTATTTATGAAATAATACACCTCCTGATATGCACGCAAAACGGTTCGATAGCAGGGTACTCTGTTCGCTTATTTTTTTCATAGTATGTACTATGTCGAATGTCCTTGCCCAACACTCAGTCAAGGTACAGCGTGGAAATGATGCGTTGCTCTTCACTTGTGTGAATGACAGGACATTTGAAATGGCATATCTCGTTGGTGCTACAGAAGACTCGCCAAGCGTGATCATTGATTCGGCATTTCATCCTACCGGAATATTCGAATCGGTCGATTCGATCAAAAACGGGCTTCGCATTCATGGAAAGTATTATTCAATAGTCGTCAATACACAGTTATATGTAATTACTGTGTACGATAACAATGAGCAATTACTTTTTTCGACGATTACCGACACGGGGTTCACGGCAAATAGCTGTTGGGCGAAGGTTGTGAAAGGCGATTACTAAGGGCTTGATAATCGCGCTTGGGGTATCCTGCGTTGGGGTTGGGATGCGTATGTTCATTCGAGTGATTGGGGGAATGCGAGCGGAATGTTCACGTGGTCAACGGTTGGTTTAGGAATGGTAGCGGATATGGATGAAGGTCCGGCGAATATTGATGGACCCGCCGGAAATTTTCATTATATCAAAGAAAAAAGCTCTCGCAGAAATAATGTGTTGTATCTGATGGTTGGAACTCCGAAAC